>CALKWO010000416.1 GCA_938003875.1 uncultured bacterium | reverse complement strand
CCACGCTTCATCCATAATTCCGAAAACTTCAATTTTTAAGTGCGGAATGTAGGTATAATTATAAAATTTTGAAATTTATAAAAATTATCCGTGTTTATTTGTGTTCATCTGTGGTTCAAAATCTTTTTTTTGCTATTTTTTTATTTTATGGACGTTCGCAGTATATTTCCTAAAACAAAAATTCGAATGTACCTAGCAGCATCCATTCATAGGGGTTAGAGCCAAAGATGGATTTTTCTTTACCATAGAAATAGTTGAAATCCAGTTGTAAATTGGCGTAATTAAAAAATTTATAGGTAACAAAAGCAGCAGCACTACCGCTGAAGTCTTGCAGACTCAAGATATTCAAAGCGCGTACACTCAGTTCGCGTTTTCTCTTTCCTATGTTCCAGGATCTGGATAGAGAAACATAGCCATAGTGTTGTCCTAGTGTATTGGAATCAAAAGAAATAGCATGAGCCAATTTCCCGAAATAATAGTCTTTCAAAGGAATGGGAATAGGAAGAGGATTAGTATAATTTGTATTGATATACTTTACATTATCATAATAGTCTTCCAGCTCATCATGAGAGTAGCCATTGGAATTGTAGTAGTATTCCAGATCCAGTGTTATATCGGAAAAAGTATAGGCAAAAGAAAGAACAATACCAAAGTTAGATCCGTCTCGTCTTTCAAAGCCGAACTGCTTAGGGCCACCAGGAAAA
This sequence comes from uncultured bacterium, assembly GCA_938003875.1. GTDB lineage: Bacteria > Planctomycetota > Uabimicrobiia > Uabimicrobiales > JABWCH01 > JABWCH01. The sequence goes on along the minus strand of CALKWO010000416.1, from coordinate 7,568 downwards.
AATTCTCCTGTTTGCTTCATTTCTTGTATGTCTGTTCTTGTGCTGTAGTTTAGCTCTGTTCTGACGATAATACTATCCCCTATACCAACAGACCATACCATACCAAAATTGTATGTGTCATCTTGTTTATACACTGGTATATACTGGCCGCCCGATTCTACAAACACAAGACTATTGCTGCGATAGGAAAAGATAAAATCAGGTGCTGAGGGCGTTATATCACTAGGTGGCTTACCTAACAAATCTTTTGTAAAAAGATTACGCCAGGAAAACTTGAGCATAAATATATCGCTTGTATTATCCAGAAATTCTGTATCGTTTCTGGCAATCTTCTGCCCATTTTTCTTTTTGGTAAGATCTGGAGTATAGGCAAAGCTCAGATCTGCAAAGTCAAAAGAATAGCGGCCATATACGCCATAAATCCCTGGACGGTCGCCTCTCTTATTCCAGTTCCCTGCATTGGCCTCGTAGAGACTGGAATTATGGGCAAAAACATCTACAACATTCCATGCATAACCACCACCCTCACCAGGCTTGACATTTTTTTTGCCTATGCTTAGATTGAGACGCTGGTATACCATATTCAGGAAGACTTCCTGTATATAGTTTTCGACAGAATCATCAGCGTATGTATCTGTTTTACTTCTATAGACCACTGTGTCTCGAAATTCAAAATTTACCTTAAAGGGGGATGATATATCATCGTTATCATATAAAGGATGCGAAAAATCTAGCTTTACGAGAATGCGAGAATAGTTGTGTGCTATATTGAAAACATTTTTAGGATTATACAGGCTGTTTTTGCTTACACCAAAAACGTTGTACTCAAAAAGAGCACGCATGGAAAGAGGGAAAAATGTATCGTCCTCTTCTTCCTGGGCACTTTCCGAAGAAAAAGTCGGCTCAGGCAAAGCGGGCAGGCCATCCATGAAGGGAGGCAATTCTTCTGGTGACGGTACTTTTGCCATCTCTTGATCTGGTAGAGTTCCAGAAGGCTTTTTAGGTGTTTTGGGGACTACTGTTTCTGCCTGTTTCTCTGGTTTGGTTTCTTCTATTATTCCCTCTAGCTCTGATATATGGGAAATATCTAATATTTCAGAGGAGGTTGTTTCCGCTATCCCTTCTAGCTGCTTTTCTTGTGGTGCTTCTGCTTGTGGTGTCTCGGTTTGAGGGCTTTCCTCGGTACTTCCTGCCTCAGGGATATCGAAACCATCGAATACAGACTTTGGCTCTTCTTTTGTTTTTACCTCTTCTGGAATCGTAAAATCTCCAAAAGATGTTTCTTCCTTGGTTTCTCCAGGAATGGCAAAATCATCGAAAGAAGGCTCTGCTGGAGTTTCTCCAGGAATAGCAAAATCATCAAAGGATGCCTCTTTTTTGCTCTCTTCTTTCTGTGGCTTTTGAATTTGGGGTTCTTCTTTTTTAGAAGGAGTAGCTTTTGCAACTTCTTCTTTTTTCAATTCTTGTGGTTTTTGTTTTAAAACTCTTCTGATTTTTTTATAATTATTATAAAGATTGAAATATTGTAAAAAATTTTCTATTTTTTTCTCTAACATTTCTTCAACATCTACGGAATCAGGCGTACTTTGATCTGGAGTTTCTGTAGGTTGATTGCCTGAATCAAAAAATTGAAAAATATTTTCCTCAGAAGAAGGCGGTTTAGTATCGACTGGAATCTGAGGAGTATCCAGGGGCTTCTCTTCTTCCTTTTCTTCTATCTTTTGAGTTTCTGAAGGGATTTCAGAAGTTACTTTCTCCTCGCCAGGAACCTCAAAACCATCAAAAAGGTCTTGTGATACTATATTCTGATAGAAGAAAAAAAAGAAAAATAGATACAATATTCCTGCAATCTTTATTTTACCAAAATTTGTCTTATTCATGGTATCCTGTTTAAATATCAAGGGTTTGGTAAATTGTCTTAATGACTGCTACTAAAGGTAGTCATATAGTTTTCTTCGAAATAGTAATCAGGGATCTCTCTTTTCTTCATATTGGAATAAGTGATCTGCAAAATCATACTTTTATCTGTATTATCGAGGAACTGTATGGTTTTTATCTTTCGCCCTAATTCTGTATCCTGATAGTTCATCAAATAGAAAATCTTTACAGGGTCACTATTTTTATTGCAAAATTCCAGTTTAAAGGGAGTCAGCGTTTCCTGGCTGAGCCATACAAAAATTTCAGGATGCTGCTCTGGAAACTCTAATTTATTGGTGTATAGCCTTGCTTTATAAGCATTTTTGTTATTAACAAGAACTATTTCTTTCTTGAAATCAATAGAATACAAATAGGGATTCATTCGGCTTAAGCTCAAAAGAGAGTTGAGCATCTTTTTTTTGCCATCTCCTCCGCTTTCCCCTTCAGGAGAGTTTCGGACAATGTTTCTCTCTTTTATATCGTAGACCCAGATCTGACGGTCTTTCTTTAAAAGAACAGTACCTCTTTCTTGGCGTGGCGAAAGAGTTTTTGCAATAAAATATCTTGTCATATCCTTGAATTCGCCCTGGTTTTTAGACAAAATTTTAAACTGCATCTGGTGTGCAACTCGGAATTTTCCTGAATCTCTTATGTAAAATTGAACATCCATCAAGTATTCGGCAGGAGAGAACTCAAACAACTGCCCCATTTCCATAATGGCTTTTTCTATATCTTCCTGGCTATGTTCAACAGGCTTTTTGCTGTCTACAGGCTGCTTTGTCGCAATGGTAGTAGGCTTTTTCTCTGGTAAAACTATGGAATTCAATGCCAAAAACGATTGGTGTAATTTTTTTTCCAGGTTTTCCAGCTCTAAAACGCGGTCTATGCTTCCATAGACTTTTTGCATTTGGGGTATCTGATTTTGTATAGAGAGAATTCTATTGTCAACTTCTTTGTCTGCCTTGTTGAGTTCTTCTCTATATAAACCATGTTTGAGAGGATCTTTAGGGGATGTCTTTACAATGGACATATACTCTGTAGAAAGCTCCTGAAATCTTTTGACATACCGTTGATACAGTTCGGGCAATTCTTTCCTTACTTCTTCAACAACCTGCTTTTGTTCCGATAAGATTTTCTGGTCTTCTTGTTTTTTATCTGTAGATTCTTCCAGCGTTTTGACAATTTTAGAATGGGAATCTTCTAATGCTTGTAAATTCTGAAAAATATCTTTAAAATAGGTCAGCTCTCGGATCAAGATGGTTTCGTATTCTTTTGTAATACGGTCGCTTTTGGTTGCATTATCATGAATTGCTGCAAGATATTTTTCATGAAGATTCAAGAATTTTTCTGTGTTCTCCATGCCAGCAGAAAAGTTTTGGTTTTGTTCTTGCATTAAATCGAGATCTTCATTTTTGTTTTTTCTGATTGCTTCAATTTGCGCAAGGTATGTAGTTACAGTACTCTGCTGGTTTTGCAAAGTTTCATCAAGCCATTTGAAATATTCTTGTCTTTGCTGCCACAGCAGTCTTTCTGGTTCGCGGATCGTCACAAAGAATTCTTGAGAAATATATATATAGCCAGGATCAAAAGACAGATTGAGATTCCTTACTTTCATAAAAAGATTTTGAGAATACTCTTCTTTTTTCAAAAGAAATAATCTGGTTTCTTCTAGCTTCTTTTTTAAAGAAAACCGCTCCATCAATTGATTAGCTTTTTCTTCTATAGAAAGATGTTTTGTGAGCAATTCTTTCTGTCTTATTACCCATTTCTCTTTTTCTATAACTTCTTTCTCTTTTTGTCCAATCTTTTGCTCTTTTTTACCGACTTCTTTTTCTTTGCTGGCAACCTGCTGTTCTTTCTGGCCGACTTCTTTTTCTTTGCTGGCAACTTGCTGTTCTTTCTGGCCGACTTCTTTTTCTTTGCTAGCAACTTGCTGCTCTTTCTGACCGACTTCTTTTTCTTTTGTCTCTACCAATTGTTTTTTCTCTTGGACTTCTTGCTCTAGTATCTTTAAAGCACGAAGCTTGTCGGCCATAAAATTTTTCCAGGTTTCTTGCTCTTCTGTCGTTAAGAAAAATTTATAATAGCCTAGTAAGCCTAATGTAAGACCAAAAAGAAAAAGGCATATAACCTGATATACCTTGAGTGCTTTTTTTTTGGTTTTGATTCCCTTATCAGCAGTATTTCCCAGATTTTCAATATATTCCAGATTTTCCGCAAGCATTTTTTGCAACATCTGGGTTTCTTTAATCAATTGATCCGCTACATCGTTTTTAGAAGGCATTTTTTGCAAAATTTTGGTTTTTTGCATACTATCTTCTAAAATTTTCTTGGACTGTGTCAGCACAAGATCGCTAGATGTTTTTAGAAGATCATCGCTATATTTTGTTTTCAGGATTTGTGTTGCATTTCTGATTTGAATGAGTGAATTGGTTCTTTCATCCTCTTCTTCTTCCAGCAAATTCTCTAATTGAGGATGCATATCTTCGTTTTGGGAAGGATCTTCTTCGGGATGGAAAAAATCATTCATTCTTTTATTTTCATCATTTTTCATACTTTCCCCTTCTGTCTACAACTAAAAAATGGAAGTATAAATTCTTGAACTTATTCGTAAGGAAGGTTTTAAAGATGGTCTAAAAGTATTTTCCTGTTTTAAAAAACAGGCAATGTTATATTCAACATTGCCTGTTTATTTTAACTAGATACAGGGGAAAATGCTACATTTATTTAGAAAGATTTTCTTTTGTAAAGAGATATTCAGGAGATACTTCTTTTTCAATATCCTTGAAAATCATTCTTGTAACATGATTCTTCACTAAAGGATTTACAATAAAAAGTTCATGAGCTTTGATAACATCACTGCCTGGTTTGATGGCTTTGAAATCTCTGTAATACCCTATTTTCAAGAGACTACCAGAAGTAGAATAATAGTCTATCTTGATAGGATTGAAGGTATCTTTTTCTACCCAATACATCAATTTTGCATAGGAAACACCTTCGCCTTTGGCTGTTAGCTCTAGTTTATAGCATACTTTCTTTAAGTCACTGAGAGTATCCATTCCAAGGAATTTAGCATCATAATCGTTGGTAAAGTTTGTAGCAGCAATATCACCAGCAGTTACCTGGCCTGATAGTATCTGGGAGCCTGAAATGCGTACGATATTTTTTGTACCAGGGAAATACAACCAATAGACTCTTATGTCTCTGAGAAGCTTTTGTCCTCTGGTGGCAGCAGGAGCCAAAAATTCTACAAAAGATTTTGTATCTTGTTGCTCATCCTCTCTTGTAAAAACTTTGGAGCGGACGAGATATTCATCTGTAGAAACCAATTTTGGTTTATTTCCATCGGGTTGGAATTCATAAACTAAGTTTTTGAACTTCCAGTCATCGCCGCATCTTCTTTCATCGGCTTTTGCCATAATATCATAGGCAGAAATTCCTGCGTCGGCAGTTTCTTCCAGCTTTCCATCTTGTGGGGCTTTGGCACTTTCCAGATTCTCTTTCGAGAAGAAATATTCAGGCATGGTCTCTGCCTTCATGTTAGAATATAACATGCGAGTGATATGCCCTTTTTTCAAAGGATCTACAATGAAAAATTCGTGAGGTTTGAGTCTTCCTAAAGCCATCTTGTAATCGCGGAAATAGGCAGTCTTTAAGAGTGTGCCAGAAATAGCATAGTAATCGGCTTTTATGGGATGAAAAGTTCCCTTTTCTACCCAATAAATAAGTTTGTAATAAGCGACTTCATCATTTTTTTGAAGCAATTCTAGCTTATAGCATTTTTTTCCTAGAACATCTTCTTCTGCCAGAATTTTACCATTGTAATCGCTTGCAAAGTTAGAAGATGCAAGGTCAGCAGCCGTTACCTGACCAGAAAGTCTCTGTGCACCAGAGATTCTGACTAAATTTTTTGTATCAGGAAAATATTGCCAGTAAACCTGGCCATCTTTTAGGGATTTTTGGCCTCTTACATTGGTAGGTTCGACAAAGAATGCAAGAGATTTATACACATCGTCTGGGCGTTCCCCAAAAGTAGTTGCCGTTACGCGGTATTTGTTATGGGTTAAAATTTTTTGGTTATCATAATCTATAACAGAAGCATAAAAACCCCAATTCTTTGCTCCACGAACATCGTCTGCTTTTTCTATAATCTGTAAGGCTGTTGTTTCTTGTGAATACAAGAAAGGACAAAGGCTGAGAGCGAACAATAAGATACATAGAAATTTTTTCATTCTTAACCCTTTCAAAGGATAGAAAAATATACTAAATCTTTTTACCTGTAAATACAGCTTCATCAAAAGGCAAGAAACATTTTTCTAATTTTTGGAACCCTGCTTCTTGCATCCAGCTCATAATCGTTTTACTACTATAGAACTGGCCTACTCCATTCGCAAGTGATAAAAAGTAAAGCCCTAAGACACAATTCAAAAAAGGCCCTGTTTCCTGATCGTTGACAATAGGGGAAAATATAAACAAAGTGCCCCCAGGGTTTAGACTTTTCATTGCTTTTTGTATCAATTCCTTATTCATTTCTTCGGATACGAGATCCACAAAATGAGAAAAAATAATACAATCATATCCCTGAGGTAATGGACTTTCTAAAATATTCCCTCCTAATACCTTCAAACGATTATCAAGCTGATTTTCCTTAAAATTTTTAGCCGCAGTTTCTGCAACAGAGGGAAAATCAAATACAGTAATCTCCGCAGACGGATTCTTTCTGGCAATCGCCATAGCCAATTCGCCTGTATTGCCCCCTACATCCATTATCTTGCGAACTTGAGAAAAAAGAGGCATAGAAGCGATTCTTGTTCGGTTAATCTGGCTAAAAGAATTCATGAATTGCTCAAAATATGGGTTTGTTTCTTTATTTTGAGCTACTTCATAATAAAAATTTTGAGCATTTTCCCCAAAAAGACGTTTTAATCCCACAGGCTTATTTTGTGCTATAGACTCTTCCAGATATTTCATGGCAGGAGCGATGATATGATGGGTATATTCCATTTGCTTTAGCATAAAGCCGTTACTAGATTCTTTCAATAAAGGCTTAGATAAAAATGGATCGCTATAATACTCATCGTCTATTTTATGGAGCATTTTCATAGCAACCAATGCCATTAGCATCAATCTGGCAGGATACAAATCAATGTGCAAAGTCTCTGCTATTTCAGGAAGTTTTAAACCTGGCTTTTTTTCCAATAGTTCAAAAAGTCCCAATCTACAGGCAGCTCGTAACATTTCAAAACAAATAGGCCCACTATGAATATATTCAAAGCGTTCAGAAGGAATGAGCCAATTTCTGAAAGGAGTCATAAGCTTACTCCAAAAAGAAGGAGCAGGCTTTACCATCGAAATGTCGAACTCGCCTCCTTTTTCCAAGAGTTTACGGAAGAAATGAATCTTGGCTTTTCTTAAAAAACTGATAATAGAACTCATACTATTTTACCTTACCAAGAGTAGGAATATTTACGGTTTGCGCCAGTGGAAACATCTTTAATCTTTGGCTAAAACAACTAGATAGTCCATGAAAATGTTCTGGGCAATGCTTGACATCTGTGTAAAAAGTCCTGATAGAGCTTTTTCGTTATCATTATCGTCATACGTGTTAAGTTTTAAAATTTTGTCTTGCAAGAGATTGTAGCCGCAGGGTT
>CALKWO010000415.1 GCA_938003875.1 uncultured bacterium | reverse complement strand
AGATTAAGAATCGTAGTCCGATTCGTTATCATTATCTTAATCTTAATCTTAATCGTTATCGAAATTTTTGTGATTTCCCTTTAATTTAGGGATACACAGAAGTAAAATTTACATAACAAGCTGTCTTGTATTCAATTAAAAATGGGGAAGTTATTTAATTCTCATCGCTATGTAGCGGATTTTTGCATCCGCCACATAAGGATTACAGAGTTGGTTGCTTTTTCAAAGAATAGTTCCTGCCGAAAACGATAAGTGCAATGGCTATAGCGATAAGGGCAAGGGAAAGCTCTGGCCTATAGAAAAACCAGGCAATGCTTACTGTTAGCAGGGAGAAAACCAAAGATACGAGCAAAGAAATAAGGAAAACTCCCATTCCGACAAAATCCCTGACAATGGGAATGACATCCACAAGAGTCATAAGAGGATTGAGAATGAGCATCATACCAAAAAGCATTACGAGGAACCCTGCCAGACGCAGCAACCATGTCAGCATAGCATTTTGGGACAGGGCTGTCTGGAACATATTATGGGCAGTGATCTGACCTATGCTTATCATTTCTATTGGCCTACCTGCTTTGGTTGGATAAGGGCAGAACGTATTTCCTGTTTGCTGAGCAATGACACTCACCGTAGTTCCTGGCTTTACATATTGGAAACGAATCCGTGCATCTCCAATCTTGGGGTTCAAAGGCTCGTTACCCCTGTAGAAGTAATTTTCAAAAAGCTTAAGATTTTTCATGCCCTCAGGAAGCTTTTCGAGATGGGCTGCTGTGATGGTAATATCTTCAAAGGAAGAAATTCCCTGAATCAGGGAAGAATTTAGCCAGAAGGCTCCTACCTTGACTTCGGAAGCACTTCGTTTTATGCCTTTTAGAGGCATAGGTGGATTGATATGACCTTCTTGTCTCTTAAATTTTTGGGAATCGATTTCGTAATCGCTCCAGACTTTATGATAAGAGTATTCTGTCCGCGTTTTTCCATCGCTTGTTTTATGGGTCTTTTTGTCCTCTTTCCACTGGTACATCTCGACAATGCGCTTCAAATGCAAGGCGCATAGCTCTATCCCAAACTCGCTATCAGCAAGTTTATTGTCTGTGACAGCCTGTCCACTGATGTGGATGAGCTTGTTTTCATTCTGAGAATCTACTGCTTCATTGCTCACAGAGATCACTTTTTTTTTGCCTTCTTCCAGACTTCTGGCAGTAGTCACCGCGCGACCTTCATTCCAAAAAAGAATCCCAAAAGATACCAGGAACAAAACAAAACCTGTCCCGATTCCTTTGATAGAACCCATGATTCGACTACCCCACGAGCTGGAATGCTCTTCTACATAATTATCCAATTCTGGCATAAAATTCCTTTCAATTTCTATAACACAATCAGAATACACGAAGAAAAGCCTGTGCAGGCTAAGCAGTGCTATGTTAATAGCATCTGCTTGAGTCTGCGGGAGGAAATGTGGAACTTATTTCATTTTTGTTCCATATCTTATGATGGCTTTTTCTATTTCTACGGCCACAAATACAATGCTGCTCAGAAGAGCGCAAAGTCCTAGATCTTGGAGAGAAATGGCTGTAGTTCGGAAAATTTGCTGCAAAGGTTCAAGGTAGATAAAACCCATCTGGCATATAAATGTAGCCAGGACGGCAGCTACCAGGGCTTTGTTGGAAAAGATTCCCAACTGAAAAAGAGATTGGCTGGAAGAACGGATTGCCAGAGCGTGGAACATACGAGAGAAGATAAATGTCGTAAAGACCATAGTTTGTGCTCTGCCTGTCCATCCTGTCTGGAGATACAGATATATACCTAAAAACAGAGAAATCAAGCCAATCAGCAAACCTGCCCAGATGACATGCTGTCCGATACCTCTGCTGAAAACGTTTTCATTAGGCCTATATGGTGGGCGTGACATGATGTCTGGCTCTGGTTTTTCCAGGCCTAGAGCAAGGGCAGTCACTCCGTCACCCATAAGGTTGATCCAGAGTATCTGGATAGGAAGCAGGAATAATATTTGGTGAGCGGGATCAGGAGAAACGATACAAAGCGAGCTAAGGAACATAAGCCAGATCGCCCCTGCGTTGCAGGTCATCAGATATTTGATGAACCTTCTTGCTCCATCATAGATTACTCTGCCTTCTTCTACTGCGGCAACAATGGTAGCAAAATTGTCGTCCTGGAGTACCATTCCAGAGGCTTCTTTGGCTACATCGGTTCCATTGATGCCCATTGCCACTCCAATGTCCGCTTTTTTCAAAGCTGGGGCATCGTTGACTCCATCGCCTGTCATGGCAACGATATGACCTCGTTTTTGTAACGCATCTACGATTTTGAGCTTGTGTTCAGGAGAAACGCGGGCGTAAACAGGCACATCTTCTACCTGAGCTTGCAACTGCTCTACTGACATTTTTTCGAGCTCCACGCCTGTCAATACTTTGCTATTCTCTCCCATAATACCAAGATCTTGTGCTATTTTCTGAGCCGTTAAAGGATGATCGCCTGTAATCATGACAGGACGGATTCCTGCTGTTTTGCAGGTATGAACCGCACTTTTCACTTCCTCTCTGGGGGGGTCTATCATGCCTAGAATTCCGAGGAAAACCAGATTGCTCTCTGCCTGGAAAAGCTCTTCATTTTTAGGTATTCCGTTAACCAACTTACAGGCTACAGCAATGATTCTTTTGCCCTGAGAGGCAAGTTTCAGGTTTACCTGAGAAGCCCATTCTTTCCATTCTGGGGTCATTGGCTCAGGTTTGTTTCCTACCCAGATCTCCTGAGAAATCTCTAACAGGCCGTCCAGAGATCCTTTGGTGAAAACAATGTGTGTCAATTCTTCTTTTTCATTCATCCAGGGATAGAGTGGCTCTAAGCAAGAAGCCACCTGCTTTCGCTTGGAAGGAATTTTATGGATTGTACTCATTCGTTTACGATCAGAATCAAAAGGCATTTCTGCCAGACGAGGCAGCAATTTTTCCATATTCTTCTTGACCATACCCAATCGGGCAGAAGCCACTACCAGGGCACCTTCTGTAGGGTCGCCTATAGCTTTGTAGGCTTGCTTTTCTTCACTCTGCTCTTCTAAAATGGAATCGTTACATAAGGCTCCAGCGCAAAACATCAGGGTCAATCCTGGTTTATCTTTCAGAACAGCCTGGGATGTCGTTTCCTCGAAAATCGTATCTTGCTGACCAGGAATGGAAAAATCGCTGACAGTCATACGATTTTGCGTCAGAGTTCCTGTTTTGTCAGAGCATATAACAGTGACAGAACCCAGTGTTTCTACTTTAGCCAGCTTGCGGATCAGCGCATGGCGTTTTAGCATACGTTGGGCACCTAATGCCAGTGTTATTGTCATGACTGCTGCAAGTCCTTCTGGCACAACGGCAACTACAAGGCTGATTCCCGTAAGCATCATAAGCTCGATATTGGCTTTGGTGAATCCGCCTCGAATCAAGCCTAGACCTACGACCATAAGGATAATAACCAGAGCACCTAGTGTGACAACCTTTCCTAAATGATCCAGCCGTTTTTGTAAGGGCGTTTGCTCTTCTTCCATAGTCTGGAGCATATTGGCAATCTTGCCTAGCTCGGTTTTCATGCCTGTTTCTGTGACAATTGCCTGGCCTCTTCCATAGGATACCACCGTTCCCATGTAGACTATATTTTTTCTATCTCCCAGGGCAAGATCCTCTGCCTGGATTTTCTGGGAATTTTTTTCTACAGGGACAGATTCTCCCGTAAGGGCAGCTTCCTGCAGTCGAAGGTTGACGCTGTCTGTAAGGCGTGCATCCGCAGGTACAATATTCCCTGCTTCCAAAAGCAGAATATCACCAGGGATGATTTCCCTGGCAGAAATTTCATATACGTGCCCATTGCGTCTAACTCTGACAACAGGAGCAGACATTTGTTTCAGGGCTGCCATGGCTTTTTCTGCCTTGTATTCCTGACGCAAACCCAGGAAGGCATTGAAGATGACAATAGCCATAATCGCTATGCTATCTTTATAGTCCCCCACAATAGCCGAAGCTATCGCAGCAGCAATTAATATGAGAACCATGCTAGCTGTGAATTGCTCCCATAGAATTTTCCATGGGCTTTTGGTCTTCTCTGCAATTTCGTTAGAGCCTTGCTCTGCCTGTCTTTTCTTCACTTCTGTTTCGCTAAGACCTGAAACAATGTCTGTGTTTAGTTTCTTCGCTACTTCAGAAAATTCCATTTTGTACCAATTACTCAACGTAAACCTCCTATATTATCAATAATTACTAACACCTCTATTTCATCAACACATCTTCTCCTGGGCTATACGGATCAGCGTGCTTCCATAGCTGTTTTTCTTCATGCTTTCTCCATGGCTCAGAAGCTCTTCCTGGGTAATATAACCCATGCGGAAGGCTACTTCTTCAGGAGACGCAATCAAAAGACCTTGTCGTTCCTGGATGGTTCCTATAAAATGAGATGCCTGGAGCATAGCTTCATGAGTGCCTGTGTCTAACCAGGCAACGCCTCTGCCTAGAATTTGAGAGTTAAGCTGATCTTTGGCAAGATAGATTTTATTCAGATCCGTGATTTCCAATTCTCCTCTTGCCGATGGTTTGAGAGTTGAAGCATATTCTGAAACATGATGATCGTAGCAATAAAGACCTGTTACCGCATAGTTAGATTTCGGCTTTTTAGGTTTTTCTTCTAAATCTACCACTTTCCCCTGAGCATTGAAAGCAGCCACCCCATATCGTTCAGGATCATGAACCCAATAAAGAAAGATCGTGGCCCCCTCTTTTCTCTCTATTCCTCTCCTGATAATCTTGGGGAATTCATGCCCCCAAAAAATATTATCGCCTAAAATCAAGGTAACATTGTCATTGCCAATAAAATCTTTTCCCAGGATAAAGGCCTGGGCAAGTCCTTCAGGTTTAGGCTGCACAATAAAAGTAAAAGAAATCCCCCACTGTGATCCATCTTGCAAAAGATCTTGAAACATACCTATACTCTCTGGTGCTGTGATAATAAGTATATCCTTGATCCCCCCCATCATCAAAACAGAAAGAGGATAGTATATCATAGGTTTATCATAAATAGGAATTATCTGCTTACTTATGACTTTGGTCGCTGGATAGAGGCGCGTCCCTGATCCGCCAGCAAGAATGATTCCTTTCATAGTATTTCTCCTGATTAAAGAATAAACCAGGGTCACCCCTGGTTCCTTATTCATGGATATAGTAGAATTATAGCAGTCTAAATTAGGGATTCATAGCGTTGTCTGAATTCTGCTACGCTGATTTTGGCTATTTTTGCCATTTTTTCCAGCAGGCCTGTATCCTCAAAATCCCGCTGGTTCAAGCGTACCATATAGTTTCTAGCCACTTTATAGGTCGCACTATTAGGGTTTACGTATCGAATTTTGATTTTTCCTGTATGTTCGTCCAGGATAGATGTAAAAGCAAGAGTCTTCATTTCATTGTTGTCTACATAAACCAAAACATCTTCATTGTCTACAGGATTCATCAAATATTTCATGGCACAGTAGCCAAGATCTCTTGTGTATTCCTGGTCATAAGGTATGGGGTCTGTACAACGAAGGACATAGCCAATGTTGATATCTACTGTCGTAAATTTATCGTCTCGCGCCTTAAACCTTTTTTCGATTTCTTTTTTGATGAGCTTGCCTAAATCTACATTTCCCAAAATAGGATTCCCGAAAGGATCGTATTCCAAAACGATTCCCATTTTTTTCAATTCTTCGGCACCAATAGAATCGATAATTCCTTCGGCTATTACAATAACGCCATGATTGTGATCCATAGCACGACGCTTGATAATCGACGTTTCAAAAATATCACAAATTTTTGCAAAAGGTACTTTATTGGGCTTTCCCTTTTCGTCGAATCCAAATTCCTCTGGTATAATCGCAAGCGTTGCTCCTGCGGATTTAGCGATTCCCAGTGCAAGGTGCCCAGCCGAACGCCCCATAGCCACTACGATGTACCAGCGATCTGTAGTGCGGGCATCCTCCATTAAATTTTTTACAAGAGTAGTCCCTAGCTCACGTGCTGTCTGGTATCCAAATGTTGGCAGATTGTTCGGCAATGGCAAGTCGTTGTCAATTGTCTTTGGTACATGGACGAATCGGATTTCGCCTTTTGCTGCCTGAGCAATGGCACTTGCTCCAAAAGCGGTATCGTCACCACCTATGGTTACAAGATATTGTATTCCCAGTGCTTTCAACATTTTGACTGCATTTTCGATTCCATTAGGCTCTTTTTTAGGATTCGTTCTGGATGTTCTCAAAATAGAACCACCATCAAAATGAATCCTGGAAACATCGGCAATTTTCAGCTCTTTTACGTTTTTCCTGAGTTTATCTTCATCACCTTTGACAAGCCAGCGATAGCCCTCACAAATTCCATAAACATTGAGGTTTCTTTTACGAGCTTCGATAGTAACAGCAGCGATGACTCCATTGATACCAGGAGCAGGGCCTCCACCTACAATAATACCTAAGTTCCCAACAGTCTCAGACATGGATTTCCCTCCACAAGAAAATCATCAAAATTTGTTTTACAAAATTCACAATGTAGTTCTTTCTATCATAATATTTTTTTCTAAAAAAATCAATCTATATTCCATGCTATCCATGCTATATCATTTATTTTTTAGACAACTGCTCTAGGAGTTCTTGAGCTTCTTTGCGCAGAGAAAAATTATCCCGCTTTTGTAAAGCCATGCTCAAAAGCCTTTTGGCGTTTTCTATTCTATTGGTTTTGGCAAACAGTTGTGCCAGATAGTATGCTGTATCGCCGTTAGCATCTTTCATGCTCATGGCACGCTGCAAATGCTGCTCTGCCTCTGGCATATTTCCAATATGATAGTATACCCATCCCAGCGTAGCGATTGCCTGAGCGTTTTCTGGATAGAGGCGAGAATTGATTAAAGCCCATTGTAGACCTTTGTTTCTTTCTCTTTCCGATGGTTGCTCGGCTAGAGATAAAGCCAGATAGTTTCCTACTACCAGGCTGCCTGGCGATTCATGGTATACTTCATGCAAGATTTTTTCGGCTTTGGAATATTCTCTTTTTCGCCAGGCTATCAAGCCTCTCAGTATTTTGAGATTAGGATTGTCCCATCCAGACAGATCCGACTGGTCAGCAAGCATCTGTGCCTGCGCTATCTGGCCATCTCGATAGTACCACAGAGCAGCCTGATAGATAACTTTAGAGTCTTTAGGATATTGTTTTATAGCGGCTTGTATCCATTTTGATGCTTTTTCACTTTGACCATTCATCGTGTGAAAGTGGCTGATAGCGATTTCAGGCGTGGCAAGAGATCGATTGGAAAGGAAAGCTTTTTGCAATTCCTGAAAGCTTTCCTTTTCCATGCCCATCAGAAAAAATACCTGGGCCAGCTTTTGTCTCAATTCTCCATCTTCCTGGCCTATTTCCAACGCAAGGGAAAAATAGCGTCGGGCAGAAGTCCAATCTTTTCGGAATTCGCATACAGAGGCAATTCCAATATAGCATTGTTTCAACAAAAAGTTTTTGTATTCTTGATTTTCCTGGTGTTTTTCCGCCAAAGACAATGCTTTTTCATAGTGAAGCTGAGCATCGCTGAAACGATTTTCCATCAAGGCAATTCTTCCAAAAAGAATGTAGATTCCTGGATAGTCAGGAGACTCGCTCACCCCAGATTCCAGAGAAAATCGAGCTTCCTGAGCATTATTCTCCATGGAAAGATAAAAAAGTGCCATAGTAAACCTGGCAGGAGGAAGACCAGGCATTGTCTCTGTGATTTTTTTGAGATGCTGATAGCATCCATTATAATCCCGTTGTCGGAAAAGCTCCATTGCCTGGCTTATCTCGCCTTTTTGTTTCTCTGTTTGCCAGAAATCCCCTGCCCAGTTGGGCAAAATAGGGCCTGCCCAAAGAGAAATATGGAATACAAGAAGCAAGCAGATCTGTAATTTTTTCATTTATTCTCTCTTTTTAGTGCAAATCCCCAGAAAAAAGATGGCAATACCTAAAAAGACATAGGTAGAAGGCTCTGGAACAGTATAGGCCGCCAACTGGTAAGTATACACATTGCCTGCTATTCCAAAAGCTGCATTTTCATCTGTCAAAATGGTCAATGTCGCCTGTCTGTTCACCACTAAATGATCTGGATTACTAACGCTAATGAGCAAATTCAAAAAGTTTCCTTTAGATAATACTGTCCCAGGCGTAAAACCGCTCAAAGAAAAATAAGAAGCATCTGTACCTGATATGGTAGCACTCAGCAATGTCAGATTGGTCAGGTTACCAAGATCGGCATCGGTTGTAATGTTTTGAATGGTAAGGCTCTGTGTTATAGTCTGGTCTTTATCTACCGTTCCAAAGTCTATGGTATTTCCTGGTACAATGGAACTGGAATATACAGGGCTTACTCCTGTTCCTGTGAGTGTAACGTTAGGATTTGTTGCATTACTAGTAATGCTGACTGTAGTAGAATCTGCACCACGTGCATTGGGTGTATAGGTAAAACTCCGAGAAGCATTTTGGCCTTGCGCCAGGGAAAAACTTTGCGTTCCTGATACAGGCAAAAATTCACTTCCTGATGCCGCGCCTATGCTTCCAGCCAGGGTAGACCCGCTATCGCCAGTATTGGATACTGTGATAGAAGCACTCTCAGAGGTTCCTACTCTTACATTGCCAAAATTTGTATTGCTTACGCTTAAAGCAGGAACGACAACGCTTCCTCCACCATTAGCAAGCCATGAAATCGTCTGTTCCAAGAGGCGATCAGGACTTCCTGATCTTAGTGATGTTGTATTGTAGCTATCGCTGGCAAGATATTGAACACCCAAATAGACAGATCGTCCGCCTCCGCTTCCAATGGAATCTCTTACCATTAAAGCTTTGTTTCCAGTGCTTGCATTGGTGTATCCCAAAAGAAGATCCGATGAAGGCATAGCTGCTGTATTTATTTCAACATGGTTGCTTCCTGGAGCAAACGAACTCAGACCATTGGTGATAGGATGACTTCCCCCTGTAAAATAAAGAATACTACCAGAGCTTGTATAACCATATCCTACATTAGGATCACCAGGCATCACAGCTCCTAAATTTGCTTTAATATCGGAAGATTTGTTGCTTCGTTCATGTATATACCATCCAGTTCCAAGAAGTCCCCCACCGCCTTCCACCCATGTGCGCAAAGTAGAGGCCATGGCGGAAGTCCATCCAGAATTTTGATGGCCTGATCCGCCGATGATAACAACATCGTAATTTTGTAATTCAGCCAAAGTATCTACATCACCAGGTGTCAGCAAAGAAGCACTGAAATCGTAGTATGTATCATCGTTCAACTGGGTTACTGTTTTTGTTCCACCACCACCACCAGAGGCATCGACTACAGCAACACGGATAGTAGCCGCAGGAACCATGATGGACAGGATGATAAAAATTAGTATGAATAGGTTATATTTCATAAGGATTCTCCTGTGCTAAAATTTTATGTGATTAAAGACTACAACGCTGCTTTTCCATAAGATTTTAAAGTATCCAGTTGCTGTTGTCAAAGCTATTTTCTTTAAAATTTATCCTACATTCCGCACTTAAAAATTGAAGTTTTCGGAATTATGGATGAAGCGTGGTA
>CALKWO010000414.1 GCA_938003875.1 uncultured bacterium | reverse complement strand
CTATCCGCTTAAAATACTTTTTTTCTTCCTAGAAGCTGCGGAACGTAGGTATAATTTAAAATTTTCTCTTCTCTGCGATCTCTGCGCCTCTGCGGTAAATTTTTTTTCGAAATGGGGAAGTTATTTAATTCTGATTCCTAAAAAATTCTTGAACACATTAGCGGTTACGCTCAATGGAAATTTCCTCTACTGGACCCACTACAATCGTGGTTGCTACCTCAGGGTGGAGATATCGGCTCGCAACTTCCTGGATGTCAGATAGAGTTATACTATCGAGAATTTTGGGGAATTGGTTGACATAGTCTGTCCCCAGTTTAAAAATATGGGAATGCAAAAGATAGTTTGCTAAAGCTTCGCTTTCTTCGAGATTGAAGACAACGCGTCCTTTTAGATAAGACCTGGCACTTTCCAGCTCTTCCTGGGTTACTCCTTTTTGCTGTACAAGAATCATCTCTTCTTTCAGTGTTTTCATGGCCAAAGGATAGTTTTTAGGCGTTGTAGCGAGGAAAGCTGCCATAAACCCTGGCTCTCTCTCGGCGCAGGAAGTCAAAGAGCATTCTACATTGTAGCAAAGACCATACTCTTCTCGAATCTTTTTGGAAAGCCGATCTGTAAAGCCTTGTCCTTGTCCTAAAATCTGCTCCAAAAGAATCAGTTTGTAATAATCAGGGTTTGTTCTTCGGATACCAAGGTGGCCAAAATAAACTATGAGCTGTTCTTTTTTCATGGGAATATACTTGATGACAGGTTTTTTGGGAAAGGGAATCTCCTCAAAAAGATATGCTTTGCCTGGCTTTCTTTGCCACTCTCCAAAGCTTTTTTGCACAAGCCGATATGCTTCCTGAGCATCTACATCCCCTACAATACTTAAAATGCATCGTTCGGGAACAAAATATTTTTTATGATATTCCTGTAAATCTTTTACCTCTATACTAGCTACACTTTTAGGCGATCCTAGTGCCGACCTCCCATAGGGATGCTTTCCATAGACTAACTTGCGGAAAGCAATGATTCCTTTGGAATAAGGGTCGTCTTTCATACTGGCAAATTTGGCGCACAATTTTCTTTTTTCTCTGCGCAAGGAATCTTCGGGGAATAAAGGCTTCTGAACAATTTCTGCCATCATTCCAAGAACCATCTCGAAGTCCTGGGCAATGAATTTTGCCGTCATTCCATTGCATCCTCCTGACAGACTGGCCCCTATAAATTCCATTGCATGAGAAATTTCCTCTGCGCTCATACTTTGTGTTCCCTCGGTCAGAAGGTTCGCCAGAAGATAGTTCATGCCTTCTTTGCCTGGAGGATCGATTCCCATAGCATCCAAAAAATGTAATTTCATACAGGCACAAGGTATGGCATGGTTTTCTAAAACCATCAACTGGATGCCGTTATCCAGGGTATATCTTTGCACATCGAAAATCCCCTCTTTTTTCTTGACACCTGTGCCATATTTAAAAGAAACTTTGCGCTCTTTATAAAGAGTGGGAATTTTTTCTTCTATGGTTTTCTTTTCTGCTTTCAGCTTTTTATGAAATAGCTTTTTTTCTTTTTCAGGCAAAGACCATGCAAAAAGAGATTTTTCTAAAACAAAGTATTTTTGGAAAACTCTTTGTATGTCTTTCTGGGTGGTTTTCTGAATTTTTTCCATAGCATCGTCTAAGGAAAGAGAATATTTTTCTATAACGTTCTGAGAAATTCTGTCCGCTATATCGTATGTCGTTTCCTGGTGAAAAATCGTTCCAGAAAGTGAAATATTCTTGGCTTTTATCAGCTCATATTCGCTTACTTTTTCATTTTTCATAATCTCCAGTTCTTCCTGGATGATCTTTTCAATCTGGATAGGGTTTATATGAGGGATCAGCTCTCCTGTAATCCAGAAAACACCACCTCCTATGTGAATATTGTTATGGGTTCCTATTTTTTGAAGAACGTGATCTTGCAAAACAAGACGGTTGTATAAACGGGAAGTTTTCCCCGTACTCAGGATAATATCAATCAAGTCCAGGGCGACTTCATCTTCAGAACCACAAGCGCATGTTGGAAACAGGAAAGCAAAGCGTCCTATTTCTGTTTGGGAATAGAGATTAAGACGCTTTCTATTTTTTGAAGCTATCTCTTTACGAAAGATTTGCGCTGGTATTTTTTGAGAGGGGATATGTCCAAAATATTGGTTTACCTTTTCTATAGCATCATGGTTGTTTACATCGCCAACAATAACAATAATTGCATTGTTCGGCGCGTAATATGTCTTATAATAACGATCTATATCTTCTATTGTAAGGCTTTCCAGATCTTCTTTCCATCCTAGAATGGGATAGCGATAAGGATGAAATTTATAGAACGCTGTCTCTGCTTCCTGCGCCAGATATTCATAGGGAGAATCCTGGGAAGAGGCTAGCTCTTCCAGGACTACTTTTTTTTCTGCTGCAAATTCTTTTTTATCCCAAATGCAATTCACCATACGGTCGGATTCTATTTCCAGTGCCTTTTCCCAATATTCTTTAGTAAAATTGAAAAAATAGGAAGTATAGTCATTGCCTGTGAATGCGTTGTTAGAACCTCCTAGCATTTGTGTCAGAGAATCTATCTCCCCTTTTGCGAACTTTTTTGTCCCTTTAAACATAAGGTGTTCTATCAAGTGGGCGACCCCTGTTGTTCCTGGAGTAGAATTTGCTCCTCCAAAGCGATAGGTAATCATAACTGTGACAACAGGCAGATGAGTTTTTTCCATAAGAAATAGCTCTAGGCCATTAGCAAATTTTGTTCGATAAATTCCTGTCTGTGAGTCTTGTATGGAAGTATAGCTTCTTTTCAAATTTTCCCTTTCTTTTACTTTTTGTCTTTTTTGCCTGCTGCTGCCCTTTGAATATTCTTTTTTCCTTGAGATACGGCTTTTTCCAGCTCTTTCTCCATAACAAGGCGATATTTTCCTGGTTTGAGATCCCCTATCTCAAAGATACCAAAACGAATACGAACCAGTCTGCTTACAGAATGCCCTACCTTGGCTAGCGCCCTACGAATTGCTCTGTTTTTTCCTTCTGACAATGTCATCTCTAATATAGAAGAGGACTGATTCCCTTTCACAAAGCGGACATCTGTAGGCGTAACTTTACCTTCACTGATCCATATACCATCGCGAATTTTCTCTACAGTTTCTGGGGAGACTCGACCTTTGACCGTGACTCTATACACTTTTTCTACTTCATAGCGAGGATGAGCAAGCGTTTGGGTAAGGTTGCCATCGTTTGTAACTAAAATCAGCCCTTCAGAATCTTTATCCAGCCTGCCAATAGTAAAAAGGCGATAGGAAAGCGATTTAAAAAAATCCACAACTCTCAACTCTTCACCCTCTGCATTTGTACAAACGCAATTTTTGGGCTTATAAAAAAGAAAGCATCGTTTCTTTTCCTGTTTGATTACTTCACCATCGCAGCAAATTCTCTGTGTATCAGGATCTACTTTTACACCTGTTTCTTTTATAATTTTATCATCTACAGAAACTCGTCCCTGAGCAATGAGTTCTTCACACTCTCTGCGAGAACCTAATCCCGCGGCTGCTAAAATCTTTTGCAGTCTTTCCATAATATATTTTTCCTAGAATAAAAAAAGCTAAATTTTGTTCTGGTCAAGATGTTGTCTAACCGCACAATGGAGCAGATGCTATTTTATAGCACTGCTCATTTTGCACAGGATCACTTTGACTATTACAAAAAAAGCTAAATTTCCAAAAGAGAACAAAATCTGCCAGCACAAATGCAACATAAAAAAGCATAAATTTTTCTCACGTTTTTTGGAAAACTATAGCATAACAAACTAAAAGGAATCATTTGAGAGAACTTCAAGCGGTTGATATAAGATATGCAATACTAAAAACGCAGAATAAAAAGGATGGGATAAAGTACCATAGACATTCCAGATGGTACTTTGTTCTCTTTTAAGATACAAGCTCTGCTTTATTCGCCTCATTCAGTGCTTTTTTCACTCTTCTGGCGAAATGGTTAATTTTGTCTTGCTCATCATACTGCTGTCTTCTGGTAATGCCAAAGTCTTCTACAACAGTTTTTGTATAGCATTCAATAACTTGTTTCGTGATTTTAACACCTTCTTTTACGTCATCTACTTGTTTGACAATAGGGTGGATGCTTTCATATTCAATATAGCCCTGTAATTTTTTAACTTCTTTTCCTAGATCAGCAACTGGTTTGCATTGCACTATTTTTTGCATATTAGGAATAATGGATTCTTTCAGGATCAAAAGCTCTGCAATGGAAACTTTTCGGATGTTGCCATCAAAATCTTCCAGCTCCACCTCGACTCTGGCATTCGTTTTTGAAATACGTATTGCCAGATTTTTATCCTCTTCCATAAGATTATGGAGAGCTTGCAGACATTCTTCTATAGTATATTCCCTATAGGTTGCTTCCTTCAAAGCTATTTCTTTTTTTTCTGCATCCAGAAGATAGATTTTTTTATTGATGCCAGAGCATTCTAAACGGTTTGTCCATAAAGAGATTTCTTCCTGGATTTCTTTTCTACGAGTAAAAGCATCACTTAAATTCATATTCACCTCATAAAGGATAGGGAGAGACAGGACGACTATTATCCTAAATTTTTAAAAGAAAAAATATACAATAAAATTTTAATTTTTATATTTTACATTTCAATTTTAGTAATGATATAAGTCGTTACATATCCATTTTCAAGATGGGGTATACATTTATAATTTGGTAAATTGTATGTTTTCGTATAGTCTATTTTCTCTCCCAGTTTATCTATTAGTGTGCTAATGCTAACTTATTGCACAGCTATTGTCAAGCATTTTTTTCAGCACAGCAAAATGCTTTCTATGGATCAAGGCTAGGAAAAATGTTATCTTTGATAAAGAAGGATTCTGAAAGAAAAATTTAACGACCAAAGGCACGAAATGTTTTCGTGCCTTTGGTGTTTTTCGTGGACACTTCTTCTGTTCTTCGTGGTGAAATGCCTCTATCCATATTGTTAAAAATTCATATCTAAGGCAAAGGTAAAGACCATTTCTGCAGGGCTGGAGCCAAAAAGCGATTGTTTTTTGCCAAAATTCACTCCCAGATTGGCATACATTTTGAGGAAATTCAAGGCTTCATATTTTAAAGATCCGCCTACAACCCCGCTGTTATCCTGAAGATTGAGCAAAAAAAAGATTTCTGGAACCAGAGATCTTTTTTTTACGCCTATATAGAAGCTATAGTCTATAGAGGAAATAAAATAGTGTTGTCCTGCCAATGAAGGGTCTAAAATTGCACCTGTTTGTTGTAAAATACCAAAATACAATTCTCCTATTCCTGGTAAATTTCTGTTGTCTCTGAGAAATTGCGCTTTATCGAAAAAGCTATCCATTTCATTTCTGGACAATCCATTGTAGTTGAAAAAATACTGGAGATTGATATTGAATTTAGAAGGAGTATAGGTTATTCCAGCAATGAACTGAAAATTGCTTCCTTTTCTATCTTCTATAGCAAACAAGGGTGGGCCAGGGGATGGCTGGCTTTTTAGATCTATGATGTGTTTTGTTCTATTGCTGTAGTTTCCTTCCAGTTTCAGGATCGTCATGTCTCCTAGCCCTATAGACCAGGAAAAACCAGCGTTGAAAAGATGCTGACGATCAAAATATGAGAAAAAGAATTCTGGAGAAGCAGGAACAATGGTATCGCCCAGAGAGCCAATCACGGCATATTTGTTTGTGGAGTCGAAGAGTATCCAGGTAAATTTGGCATAGTACACATTTTCCTGGTTGTTTTGCAATTCGCTATTTTCTCTTACATCTCCATCTCTTGTAAGATCAGGAGAATACAAAAAAGAAATGCTCCCAAAGGGTAGAGAATATCCTGCCTGAACCGCTAAAAAGCCAGAGCGTATGCCTCTCTTTTCTATGTTTCCATCTTTGGGATGGAAAATATCAGAAGGAAAGGCAAAATAGTCTGTAGGATTATAGGCAAGACCACCGTCGCCCCCTTGTACATTCATTTTGCCCAAAGAGAAAGAAAATTGTTGGTACAAAAAAGAGCAATAGATTTCTTGCAAATAGTTCGTGAAATTCTCCTCTCCACTAAAAGAGGGATCTGCATAAACAAAGGTATTCTTTCCATAAAGCTTCAAGAATAAAAAAGAAGAAGGATCACTGTAAATATCATAGTCTAATATAAAACGTACAAGATTCCTGTTTATGGTTTTAGGTATATTGAAAATATTGTCAGGATTGAAAAAGCCATCATCAGGAACACTCAGAACGGCGAAATCATAGCTATAGGTACCCTTGATGAAAGAAGGGCCAATCTCCTCCTCTTTCTCCTCCAGCCTGGGTGCCTCCACAATTTCTATTTCAGTACTAGTTTTCTCTATGTCCAGTTCAGAAAGAAACTTTAAATCATTTTGAAGAGTAGAATCAGGGATGACTTCTCTTTTAGGGGCTTCTATTACTTGTATTTCAAGATTTTCAAGATCAGATAGAAATTGTAGATCTAGCTCTTTGCCCTTGAGTATTTCTTCTTCTATATTGGCGATGTTTTCTTCTATCTGTTTTGGGGATTCTGTTTTTGGGGATACAGATTCAGGCTTTTTTATAGCTTTTGGCTGAGGCTTTTTAGCTAAATCCTTAGACAATTTTTTTATATTGTGAAACAAAAAATAGGGATTGAAATTTTCTAAGACTTTAGAGCCATTTCTTTCCAGAAATTCCTCCCAATCCTCTCCTGCCTTGGAGTGTATTTTTTCTTTCTCTGTGCTTTCTTGATTTCTCCCTTTTTCTGGAAGATCAAAGGCTCCAAAAATATCAGATTCTTTTGCTTTTTTGCTTTGTTCTGATTTTTCGGAAGGCAATTCGAAGGAAGAAAAAATATCTTTTTCTTTTTTCTTTTTTTCCTCTGGAAGCAAAAAGGACTGGAAAAGATCTTCTTCTTTTTTCTGTTTTTTCTCTTCTGTTGCAGAAAAAATAGCAAAAAGATCTTCTTCTTTTTTCTCTATTTTTTTTGTCTGTTTTTTCTCTTCTGTAGAAAAAATATCAAAAATGTCTTCTTCTTTTTTTTCTTGTTTCTCTTGTTTTTTTTCTTTCTTAGCTTCTTGAGTAAACAATTCCAATAACTCCAGATCATTGTTGGAATTGTTCTGGCTGCTAACTACAATCAGATTTATAGTAAGCAATGTTAGAATACAAAAAATTTTCTTTATCATAGTTTAGAGCCTATTTATTCTGTTTTAGACTATTTTTATCGAAAAAATAATCGGGGATTTCTTTCTTAACCAGGTTTAAATATTCAATCTGTATAATAACATTTTCTTTTAAATCTACAACTATATACTGCTGTATTCTCTTTCCTAATTCTGTTATTTGGAAAGATTTACAATAGAAATCGTATCTCTTTTTCCCTTCCTGATCATAATATTCTAGCTTGGCAGGGAGTTTTTTGCTAATAGAATATAAACAATGAATTACAGGAAACTCCTGTTTGTTTTTCGCTTGCAGTTTCATGAGATAGAGATCGCTCTTTCCTTCCCAGTTAGTTATTGCCTCTTTCAATTCATAATCTTCATAGGATATAGAAGCAACGTCTATTATATTTATTGCATTTTCTGCTTTCTGGTTAGGAGTTACGCGTATTACAATATCCTTGTTTTTGTCGTAAAACCAATATAGATTGTTGCTTTTCAAGATACGATTTCCTGCCTGGTTGCCTGGAGCTAGAGTTTGGACCAGAACTAAATACGCAGAGCGTGCTGATACCTTCACTATGGTATACTCTTTCAATACCAATTTTTCCGATGTTTTTGAAAAAATAGAAGATTTGACAAGGAATTCTGTATTGGCCATATTAAAATACATTTTAAATTCTTCAAATACAGCCTGAGCAAGAGGAGACTCTTTTGGCAAGCTGGTTTCTTCTTCTATAGCTGGAATATTTTTCGGCGATGCCTTTAGGGAATTCTCTTGCTCCTGGATGCTTTTTTCCAGTTGATTTTTTGCTTCAGAGAAGGACAGGCCAATCGTAGATATTGCTTGAAATATATCCCTCGCCTGTTTTAGAAAATTCTCTATCTTCTGTTCCTGGAGTAATAAAAGCTTACTTACCTTATCTTCTTGAGCCTCTTTCAAAAGACCATCCCAAAATACTTCCGACATAAATGTAAAGTAGAGCTTTTCCCTCTGGGAAAGATAGCTCGTCAGCTTTTCCTGATTTTGTTCCAGTTCTTTTGTATCTATTTTTTGTGCTACTTTGCTTTGGTATTCTTGTATTTTAGTGTATAAAAGGTTCAGATCGTCTATTCTTTCCTGGATTCCTGAGAAATATTTTTGATTCATCTCATTTTGTTTATAAAAGTTTATAACCTTTATAAATGCGTTCTGCTTTTCTTGCATTTCTTTTAAAGCAATTTGAGATTGTGCTAATTTTTTATCGAAATTTATCTGTTCTTGATGTTCTTTTTCAAGCATCTCAAAGCTTTTTTGCAGGCTTCCCGTTCCTCCAGATTTAAGATCGTGCTTCAAGAAAAGGGCATTCTTCTCTTCCAGATTTCCTAAAAAAGCATGGGACTGTGTTGTCATGCCTTCGACAAATACAAGATTTTCCTGATAAAAAGACAAAAAATTCTCTTCCAGAGCATTCCATCGAGAGCGCATAGTAATCAGATTTTCTTCTATGGAGTTTTGTTTTTTCTCTAAAATTGCATTCGTAGTAATAAACTGGTTAAAGACTTCTGAAATTTCTATCTGCTTTGCTTTCAGAGATTCTTTTCCGTCCACCAAGACAGTCTGAAATTTTTTAGCTCTTTCCAAAAGATCTTGAGTGTAATCATGAAAATCTTTAATATTTTTTATTTTTTCTGTTATATAGGATTTTACTTCCAGATCTGTCATTATAAAATCCAACTGTTGGTTTTTCGTGGCAATTGTTTTTTGAGCTTCACTAAGAGACTCCACATTCTTTTTGATTTCTTCTTCTTTTTTAAGAATGAGCTTTTGCTTTTCCTGGATATCCTTTTGCTTGTTTTCTATAGTAATTTCTTTATGCTGTATTTCTTGCTTTTGTTTTTGTATCGTCTCTTCTTTTTGCCCCAGAAGCCTGTTAAATTGGGATTTTTCCATAATCCACTGCTGCTGGCTTTCTGTCAGCCCATATTGAAAATATAAAACGCTACTCAGAAGCAAAACAAGGCTGATTATCAAGGCATGGAAATATCTTCTTTTGGCTTTTTTTTGCTTCTGCCCATCATAAGTCCTGGCAATGGTCATCTGGTTCAGACTCTCTACATACTCAATCTGCCTTTTCAGCTCGGTCACCAGACGATCTTGCAATTCCAGCATCTTAGGAGGAACATTTTCTTTTGTACCAAGATAATTTCTGGCAATGGTCACTTGCTGGATAAGATCTGCGGCACCTGAGGTCAAAACTCTTGTCTTATTTTGAATAGAGGCAACCTCTTCATCGACATCTTCTTTTTTGGAGGAACGCCTTAGAGAAGGAGAAAATTTTTTCTGGGCTGAATCGGCATTCAAAATATCTGCCAGATCTTCCACTACTTTTTCCTGAGAGTTTTCTTCTTCTAAAGACAATTGGAAATCATCTATATCATTGGCAATAGCCAATCCTTCTGTTCTGACCGTTTTTTCTAAGAGTTCTTCGGGAGAAGATTGTTTCTTAGAAGAAATCTTTTTATTTTCTGGTAAATCCATAAAATATCCTCAATATATTTTCTTTCTTTATTCTCTATCTTTGTGGTAATATGATCACATAACTTATAGGTGATTTGGAGATGCAATTCACCTGAGTACAACAGGAATTCTTTTCAGAAGGAAAATTTATGCTAGTTATATCATGCCATAGCGATACTGGCTTTATATCTCATAGTCTTGAAAAATTGGAAAACAATCTTTTTCATGGACACCTTGATAATTTTAGTGGTGTTTATTCTGTCATGAAAGCCTATTTTTCAGGAAGACTTTATCAAGATTATATCCATATTGAGTTTACCTGGGGAGAAGAAACTGATATGGAAGGTGCCTATGAACTGCTAAACCATCTGGACAAGGAAGATCTTGTCCTTGTGGTAGATGTTACAGGTACCCCGACACAAAAGGATTTTGTAATCGAAAAATGTAAAAATCCTATATTAAAAGAATTTCTATACGAAAGCTTAGGCAACGCGTCTTTTGATCTTTATGAAAATTGCCCTGACCCTGTCTCTATTTACGATGAAGTGGATGTGTACAGTGAAAATTGTCCATACGTTTGTTTTCTAGGCATTCCCTGCACAGGAGGAGACTACAACGAGGGTAAAGTATTTTGCAGAGAACAGAGCATAGACAGTTTAGCCCAGGCTATATGCCTGATTGCAGAAAATTATCCTGCATTTTGCAAAAAAATCGGGATAGCAATTCCTTAAGGTTTTCTGGCAGAATGACCTTTAAGCTATAAAATAATTAGTTATGGAGTTTTTAGCTCTATAAAGATTATATTATAAGGTTCAACTTCTATAACACAATCGGCATACACGAAAAGAAGCCTGTGCAGGCTAAGCAGTGCTATGTAATAGCACTGCTTCAGGCTGAGGTAAAAAACTAATTTTTTTTATTGCCTTATTATCTTTATCATCGAAATGGGTAAGTTATTTAATCCTGATTCCTTACTTCCTTTCGATTACACTGGACATAGTATAAAATATTTCTTTAATATTTTCAAGAATTTTTCATCAGAGCCAATATTAAGAAATGAGGGAATTATTGTATGCAGAGATAGTTCTTGACACTATAGTCTAAGTTTGCTAACATAGTTATCTGGCAGTGTCTCATCAACATTGCAAAAAAATGGTTGTATTTATGGATAAGCAAGCGGCAACATTTTTAATGAGTAAAACTATGGATAAAATGAAATTGGGCCAGGCATTGCTGAAAACGAATAAAATAACCCAGGAAAATCTCAAATATGCTATGACTATGCATGAAAAAATTGGCGGAGATTTTGCTGCGCTTCTTGTTAAACTTGGCTATGTGACAGACGATGAAATTACTTATATTATTGGCAAACTTGAAGGAATTGAAACCATAGATCTTACTAACATAGTTATACCAAAAAAACTCGTACAATCTATTCCAAGAGATGTAATTGAAAAGCATAATCTAATCCCTATCTCCAGGAAGGGCGATCAGATTACACTTGCTATGGCCAATGTGAATGACTATGAAGCGATTGAGGAAATCCAGTTTTTGACAGGATGCAAATTGGAGCCTGTTCTGGCTTCCAGAGAAGCCATTCGCAAAGCGGTAATTCAGTTTTATTCTGGTGAAGAAAATATTGTAGAAGATAAAAATCTGCCTGCTACAGTTTCTAAAGAGGATATAAAAAAAACAGTGCTGGAATCTCCTCTGTTGGCAAAAGTTTTAGTAGATGTCCTTATAGAAAAAAATATCATTACTTATGAGGAATTGTTTGCCAAGATAAAAGCAGGCATTGGAGAAAGCTAAGATGGAGATCATCGTAAAAAAAGATATTTTAGGGGAGCTCCAGGCCAAAGGCATTTTCCAAAACATAGAAGAAGGCGAAATTTTTTTAGAGAATTTCATAGCAGAAATGATAAAAAGCCTTAGCTCAGGGCACAAGGTTTATCTGGAAGGTTTTGGGAATTTTTACGCTTCAGCAGAACAAACTTCCCTAAAAAATCTGGATAGCATCACAGAAGGAATCGCAAAAAATTCTAATTTTGATAAAGAGCGTGCTGAAAAGGCTATTAAATCATTCCTGGAATATTTGAAAGAAAAAATTCTTAAAAATTATGAAGTTCATATTATGAATTTTGCTTCTTTCAGAATAGAGGAATCCAAAAAGACTATCTCTTCTTCTAAACAAGCTAAAAGAAAAACAGCAGTATCCTATAAGAAAACATTGCTTGCTCTGATAGAAAAAAATTTTTTGGACAAAATAACTCTGGACTCAATCCAGTTTGAAGCGGATGCTGACTTTCACAAACAAATTAACAAGATCAAATCTTCTTCTATTCTTTTGGTTGTTCCTGAACAGGACTTTTTTGTCAAGACAATAGAATACTATTTTGAAAAAGTCAACTGGAAAGTCAATACCGTTCAAAACATAGAGGAAGCGAAAAAAAATTTACAAACGACAAAATCTCATCTGATTCTGCTAGATACCAGGGTGGAGAACCATCAGGAACTATGCGAAGAAGTGAAGTGTAAACTAGACAATGATATAGTGCCCATTATTCTTTTGTACCCAAAGGGTACAGATTTAAAGAGGGCTACAGATTTCAGGATCTGTGGAGACGAGCATATCATTGAGCCTTTTGAAGTCAAAAGACTATTTCAGATAGCAGAATCCGTTTTACGTCGTATTGCCCAGGAGAAAATACTCTTCAGACAGGAAGTGCTTTTCCAATTTCCTACTATGGATCAGCATATTGAAAAAGCAAACGATTTTTGCTCAAAGCTCCTTTTGTATTGTGGCCTTGATGAAGAAAGCCAGGTAACTTTAGGTGCTGCTTTTCGCGAAGCATTAGCCAATGCTGCACAGCATGGAAATAAATATCGTAGAGATAAAATGCTGGAAGTTCTCTATCTTCTGGATAAACAGAAAATCATACTTTCCGTTACAGATAGCGGGCCAGGTTTTGATTGGCAAAATTTTGTGAGAGTAGGTCAGACAGCAGATGCAATTGGAAAAGCAAGACAAAGCTACAAAGAAGGACGATTGGGTGGCTTAGGAATCATGCTTATGAGCCGTTGCGTTGATAAAATAGAGTATAATGATTCAGGAAATGTTATTACTTTGACAAAATATATTGCAAAATAGGGAGTATAAGTATGGAGGATGTATATTTAAAAGCCAAAGAAGGCCTGAATAGTCTTGACCCTCAAGTACTTATCCAAAGTGCGGTCTGGTTGATTGAAAATGGACAGGAAGTACAAGAACAAGCAGATTACATGAAAGCTTGTGAAATTTTATATATGGCATCACTGCAGGATATAGATTGCTTGAAATACATAGACCAAAATCTAAACAACAATCCTATGTTCAAAGCACAGCTATTTTCTCAGGTTTTAAAAGAAAGCCCAGAGGAGGAGATCAAAGAAGCTGCCAGAATAAGCATTGAAAATATGCTGACAATGCTGACAGATTGGAAAAACTATAGCACAGAGATTGTTGCGCAGATTTACAGCTATATTGAAGAATCAGGTGACCCCATTATCAAAGAAAAAGCTAAAAAGCTTTTATAAGGAAATGATTTTGATTCCTCCTATTACACAAGAACCAAATCCAGTATATATTTTATCTCTTGTCGCCAGGGAAATTTTCAGAGAATGCAAAACCGCCGTTCCTAAAGAAACTTTAGGGAGGCTTCTGGGATATAGAATGCGTTGGCAAGGTAAAATGTATACTAAAATTGTAGATTGGATTAGTGGAGATTTGGAAAATAGCCATGTCCATGCCTGTTTTACTGCTCAAGGAAGCCGTGAATGCGAGTGTTTTTTGGACGAAAGATATTCTGATGCTGTTATAAGGCCAAGAGAGGTAGGACTTTTTCATTCTCACCCTTTTGGTGTAGACCCCCATTTCTCTAGTGTTGACTATGGAACTTTTTTGAATTTCCCCTATAACAAGGAAGGGAATGCTTTTATCCTGATCGACCCTATCATTTCTATTTTTAAAACTTTCATAGTAGAAACGGATTCCTCAGGACTCAAAAACCTCAAACAAGTTCCATGTATCTACTATCATCCCAAAATCAGCTAATTCGATTTCCCATAACGCTGTCAACTTAAGCAGTCTAACGCCAGCGCAATCCCTGCTTTTTTGGGCAATAGCCGTTAACTGGATCTATTGGCAAAAGACGCAGGGATTGCGCTGAAGGCTGTCTTTTCGCAATAGATGGGCATTTTCGGCGCAACCCTGCGGCTACAAATCATTGCTATAGGCTTGGTATATATTCCCATGAATCAATAGTAAAGAGGAGATACTATCTTTGAAAAAAATGGATTGGATAAATGAAGTAAAAAAAATTGCTCATGGAATTAGAAAAAGAACGCTGGAGCATACGATTAAAAACGGGGGAGGCTATTTGAGCCAGGCATGTTCCTCTGCTGAAATATTGGCAACCCTGTATTCTAAGGTAATGAATTTAGCTCCCATCTCAAATCCTATCAAACCAAAGCTTTTTCCTGGCATACCTGGGACTGAGAACAAAAACTATTTTACAGGAGCAGAATTTCATGGCCCCAGAGGAAAAGAATATGACCGTTTTTTTCTTTCTCCTGCACAATACGCTCTTGTCGTTTATTCTGCGCTGATTGAAACAGGAAGAATGTCAGAAGATGGACTGGACTATTTCAATAAGGATGGATATTCTGTTGAAATGATAGGGGCTGAACACTCTCCTGGAATGGAGGTGATGACAGGCTCTTTGGGACAAGGCATAAGCCAGGCAGCAGGGATAGCTTTTGCTCGGAAAAGGAAAAAGGAAACAGGAAGAACCATAATATTTCTCTCTGATGGAGAGCTACAAATCGGCCAGACATGGGAAGCAATACAGACAATGGTACACCATAAGCTGGATAATATTTTGATTTATATTGATGTAAATGGCTATCAATGCGATGGAAAGATGACATCGGTAATGAATGTTGAGCCTATTGAGAAAAGATTTGAGGCTTTTGGGGCAAGAACATTCAGAATCAGCGGGCATGATATAGAAATGCTGGCAAAGCCAGGGGAGATATCGCCAGATGGAAGGCCTATTGTTATAATATGCGATACCGATCCAACAAGGGATATGGATATACTTGGCAGCAGAGCTCCTAAATTTCATTATGTCCGTTTTACCAGCGATGAGGAAAAGAAAAAATACATCGAGAAGCTAAAAAACATGTAGAATAGGGAATACTATGATGATCGAATCGAAAGTTCATTCCAGAAATCTTGTACAATGGGCAAAAGAAAAAGCGGAAGTCCTTGTTTTATCTGCTGACCTTACAAGCTCCACCGAATGCGATTTATTTCGGGATACCTATCCTGATAGATTTGTTTCTATGGGCATAGCAGAACAAAATATGCTGAGCTTTGCAGGAGGCTTGGCACGAGAAGGGTTTATCCCTTTTATCCATACATTTGCCGTTTTTATATACAGACGTGCCTATGACCAGATAGCCATGTCTGTTTCTTATCCTAACCTGCCTGTCAAAATGTTTGGGTTTCTTCCTGGCATTACGACCCCTGGCGGAGTTACTCATCAGGCCATTGAAGACATATCCGTGATGCGCTCTCTTCCCAACATGACCATCCTGGATTGTGGAGATGCGACCGATGTTGAATCGGTTTTGGATGTAGCCTATAATACCGATGGGCCTGTTTACATAAGAATGCTGAGAGGGGAAATCCCCCGCCTTTTCGATAAAGATGAACCCATGCAACTTGGTGCCAACAGAACACTATCCAAAGGGTCTGATCTCGTTGTTCTTTCTTGTGGAATATGCACAGAGGAAGCCATGAGAGCCATAAGCGTGCTTCAAAAGAAGGGTCTTTCTCTCCAGCATATCCATGTGTCTACGCTGAAACCTTTCCATTCTGAGGATATAATGGATGCTATCCAGGATTCTAAATATGGTGTTATAACTATGGAAAATCATTCTATAACGGGTGGGCTTGGCACCATCCTTGCAGAAGAGATGGCAAAGGCAGGTATGGCAAAAAAACTTTATAAAACAGGAATAAAAAGTTACACTCATGGTGCCAGCAAGCCCTATCTCATGAAGGAATACCAAATAGACGCTATGTCCCTGATAGAACAAATAGAAAAAATAACCAATAACTCGTTTGGAATCCAGGAAGAGGATTTAGAAAAAGTCTATATAGCACCCGTCCATAGCAACTCAAAAGCAGAGGCATTATAGCATGAGCATTCAAGAATTGATTTCAGGAGAAAGATTTTCTGTTGTCTATAGACTCAAAGGAACAGAAAAAGAAGCTCGCAGCATGGCAGAAGATATATGCCTGGAGCAAACAGTAGAATTTCCTCGTCATCTGATACAAAGCCAGACTATCTTAGAGCATGTAGTGGGGCGGATAGAAAATTTTGAAAAAGCACAAGAAGATTCTTTTCTAGCGGAGATAAGTTTTGCCATAGAAACAACAGCAGGCGAGCTAACCCAACTTCTGAATGTAATCTTTGGAAATATAAGCATCAAACCGCGTATTTATGTAGAAAAGCTCGTCTTCCCAAAAGCAATGCTCCAAAATTTTTCTGGCCCCAGGTTTGGAATAGAAGGATTGAGAAAAAAGCTTTCGGTATATCAAAGACCGCTTCTTGCAACAGCCCTAAAGCCTATGGGCCTTACCAGCAAAGAACTGGCAGAACTTTGCTATAAGTTTGCTTTAGGCGGAATCGATATAATCAAAGACGACCACGGCTTAACCAACCAGATTTTTTCATCCTTTGAGGAAAGAGTCTCTCTATGCGCACAATCCGTCCAGGAGGCAAACCACAAGACAGGCTATAGCTGCATTTATGCTGCGAATATAACATCGCCCTTGGAGTCCATACAAAAAAGGGCAGAGTATGCCAGAGACAATGGTGCTGGTGCTATAATGCTCGCCCCTGGTATTGTCGGACTTGATACACTTCGATGGATAGCGGACAACGAAAGCTTATCTCTACCCCTTATCAGCCACCCAGCTTTTCAGGGAAGCTATCTGCTAGGAGAGACAGGCATTTCTCACCTTTGTCTTTTAGGCCAGATAGCAAGGCTTTCTGGTGCCGACGCAACGATATACCCTAATTTCGGAGGTCGCTTTTCTTTTAGTAAAGACGAATGCAAAAGCATAGTACAAGGAACATCCATATATATGGAGAATATAAAACCCATTTTCCCTATGCCAGGAGGTGGGATGAGTCTGGAGTGTATTCCAGAATTGATGGATATATATGGAAAAGACGTTATTTATCTAGTAGGTGCAGGTTTGTTTAAATACAGCCAGGATTTGGTAAAAAGCAGCATACATTTTAGACAAATTGTCGAAAAAGCGTTCCAAAGATAGGCTTTATACGATAGATGCGGCATATTTCAATATATCCATGCCTGCTTTGAGTTCATCCTCTTTGATGTTCAAGGGAGGGCAAAGGCGGATTATGTTTCCGCCTGGGCATACTTTCAGACCGTGGTTCATGCAAAGAGTAAAAAATTTCTGGGCTGCTTGAGGATGGGGGGCTTTTGTTATCTTATCCTGGACAAATTCCAGTGCATATAAAAGGCCTAATCCTCTTACATCCCCGATTATGGGAGAAGATTGTTGTATTTCATGCAGGCTGCTTTTCATCAAATAAGCTTTATTTTGTAAAGACCCCAGAATTTTTTCTTCTTCTAAGACTCTAAGCGTAGCGAGAGAAGCACTGATGCCTATAGGATTGCTGGCATAGGTAGAGGAAGTCGCTCCTGCCTGGCTGAATTCAGGGGAATTCATAATATCCTCTTTGCCACAGAGTAAAGCAAAGGGGATGCCATTGCTCACACCTTTAGACAATGTCATCAAATCAGGCTCAATATGGAAATATTCTGAGGCTGTGTATGTCCCCAACTTTCCACCACCCGTCATCACTTCGTCTGCTACCATGAGTACTTTATTTTTTTTACAACTATCCTGGAGAATTTCCCAGTACTCCTGAGGGGGAACGATGATTCCTGTAGCACCCTGTATTATCTCAAAGACAAAAGCACCCATAGAAGGTTTTGCTGTTACTTGTTTTACGGTCATTCTGGCACACAGCATATTGCAGCCAGGGTATTTCAATTCGAAGGGGCAGCGATAGCAATAAGCAGCATAGCCCTGAATAGAGTTACTGGAAGAATAAAAATTACCGACTTGCCAGTTCACCAGCATCCTGGAGCCTAGAGTTTTTCCATGAAATCCATATCTCAGTGCTCCTATATTTTTTCTTGATGCCCCTACATAGCAGGATACAGCTCGGATAGCAGCTTCTATAGCCTCTGAGCCTGTCGTGCAGAAATAAAATCTTTCCATGCCAGAGGGTAAAACTTTTTTTAAGGCCTTTGCCAAATCTAGCCTCTGGGGAGTTGCAAAATCATGAACATTCCACAGACTGCCAACCTGCGCCTGGACTTCTTGTACCAGACGTGGATGTGCTGTCCCAAGAATGTTGGTGAAAATTCCTGAAGAAAAATCCATATAACGATTGCCATCTATATCTTCCAGATAGATTCCTTTTCCTTGAGCAAATACTCTGCCTGAAAGTATGGCCTCTTCAGAAGTCCCTTTACAGATATAATTTTTTTCTTCTTTTAAGTATTCTATTTGTTTTTCTATTTTCATATCTTTTCTGTCAATAACTTATTGATGTACCAGCACACAAAGTAAAAGGAATGCGCAAACTATAGAGAAAAGCAGACATTCCTGGAGGGTATTTTTAAAGACGATATTTTGGGTTCTAGGCGCAGGGTTTTGGTAGTTTGAAGGATAGGGCGTAATATCGCTTTGGAAAGATAGAGGAACTTGGATCGAAGTTTTTTGGGTTTGTTTTTTTGATAAAGCCCATTGGATACAATTGTGGATAAAAATAGGAAAAGAGGCTAAGGATGCGAAATTAGAATCTTCCAGGCCAAAAGATACATAGAGATAGTTTGCCGACAGGGTTTTACCTTCCCATATCAAAGGAATCGATTGTCCATACAAAAGAATATTGGCTGGCTCTATAGAAAAAGATTTCCAGGCTTTTTGCACTTCCAGAGAAAAAAAATCGAGATGTAGTGAAAGCGGATGCAAAGGATTGCTATACCAGGCAATAGAAGAAACTTTTTCTCCTGATAGACCAGGAATAGAGGGGCTTCGGGTTGCCCAAAGCAAAAAATTTCCTTCTGATAGAGCAGGGCATTCCTTCTTGCTGATTATGACCAGGTCATAGACACTTGTGTCTTTCAGAATATCGGAAACAGAGATACTTTCTTTTTGATCGATAAACTCAGCATATCCTAAAAGTGCTGCCATAAGATAAGGCTGAGGCGTATCTGCAATAAGCAAGATTTTAGCCTTTTTCTTTTCAGGTATCTGGATAGTGATTTCGCTGTCAGAGGGAAAAGCGTCCTGCCTTGCGAGGAAAACCCTTATTTTCTGATTTTCCTTCCCATTGTCCAAGACTATTTTTTCTATTCTTCTGCTTTGCTTTTGTAAAGAAAAGGGAATGCTATGCAAAACCTTTGAGCTGGCAGAATCCTGTTCCTGGCATTCACAGACAATTCTGTTTTCCTGTATTTCTTTGCCATGATTCTGGATTTCCACAGAGAGAACAGGATGGCCTTGCGTGTCTGGGATGATTGCTTGTGCTTTTAAAGAAATATTTTCTGTTTCTTCTCCTATGATATGTAAAATATAGTCCTTTTTTTTCTCCTCGATTTCCTTTATCAAGTCAGAAAAATTCTCTCCTGCGCCATCTGTTATAAGGATCAGTTGCTCCTTTTCCCAGGCAAGATTTTCTGCAAAAGCAATGCTTTCCCTGAGTTTGCCTTTTTGTTTTTCTGGTATTGTATTTTCTGCTCTTTCTAGTGTTGTAAGATATGGCTCTGGAGCAGCCAGGACAATGCAGGCCTTCTTCTTATCGGAAATATAGCCTTTAGCAATTTTTAGAGCCTGATTCCATCTTGTTTCTTGATTTTCTTTTACCAACATGCTTGCTGAATTGTCCAGAACAAGCAGGCAATGAAATTTTTTTTCCCAAAGCAAGGGTTGGGAAATCGAAAATAGGAGAAATGCGACCAACAAATAAACCAGTGCTGTCCTATACCAGAGATAACTTTTTTTGAATGCTTTGCTTCCTTCCCAAAGCAAAAGGCAGGGTACCGAAACATATTGTTTCTTTCTCAGCCAATGCCAGATCAGGAACAAGAGGAGAGGAAGGAAAAGATAGAGATAGTATGGCTGGAGAAATGTTATCAGAGACATAGCTTTTATTCCTCTAGAATTTAGCCTGGTGAAGTTTAAAATGCTTTAGAGATTCAACTCGGTAGAGCCGAAAAATAGGATTGGACAAAATTTTTCGGATAGGCTGCGAAGGAGGATTCTGGGCAACGAGGACTTCTCCGCTTATCCAGCTTCCCTCTTTATTCTGAATAGCATGTGATAAAAAAAGATTCAAAAAGCACCAGGAATAATCCAGATTTTCGATGGCATCCCCTATAACTTTGGGATGCTCACTGCATGGCCCTATTGCAAGAATCCAAATGCCTGGAAGTATATATGAATCTAAAATTCTATCTTTTGCGTCTATTTTTTTTAAAGCAAAGATATCTGCCTGAATATCCATTTC
The DNA here is from genome assembly GCA_938003875.1 of uncultured bacterium. Classification (GTDB taxonomy): domain Bacteria; phylum Planctomycetota; class Uabimicrobiia; order Uabimicrobiales; family JABWCH01; genus JABWCH01. The sequence goes on along the minus strand of CALKWO010000414.1, from coordinate 70,008 downwards.
TGTCTGTCTATGGGATAAGATAGAAGACGTGTCTATAATAACTACTTCATCATTTTTACGTTCAGCACTGAAAATATTTTTTTCTTTAAAAACAGCCAAAAAATGTGTATCTCCAACAGGAATGCGCTCTAATAAAGAAACATTGATTTCTGGGAAAAAATAGTATTGAATCGTATAGGTTTCATGGATAGGATAAATACAATAAACATTCTTGGGATAGATTTTTTCCAATTGCGGTAAAATATTTTTCCAATCTTTACAACTTCTAAAGTTTTCTATTTTTTCAATAATATTATAAAAAGGGAAAATACATAAAATTATTCCTAAAGAATATACCAAAAAACGATAGCGGAATGGAATATTAAAGAGATATTTTCCTCCTTCTGCACAAGATAAAAAATAGAATACCACAAGATAGAGATAGACCCGTGAAGGCCCCCATTTTACAAGAGGTGCCGTAAAAAAAACAAAAAGGCATAGAGAGAGAAAAAATAGAGCATTCTTGCGCGTCTCTGCTTTTATAAAAGAAAGCAGAAAGAAGGGCATGAGAGGCAAAGGAAATAAGGCTTTGAATATAGAAAAGCCATCCAGAAAGAATGTATTCCACTCAAAAGTACCATATATTTGTCCTGCCTGGAACTGAGAGAGATTGAAAAAAAGCCAGAGGCTTATCAGGATTATGAGCACAGCGTGCGAAAGAAGAATGCCTTTATTTTCCCATAAAAATTTTTTAAAAAAAACGGTTTTTTTCCAGGATAGACTTAAACCAATAATAGCATAAAATGTTGCAGGGAAAATATATAGAAAGCTAGTAGGCATGGTGAGGACAGAAAGAATACCCAGGACGACCATACTCCAATATAGATTCAAAGATTTTTTGTGGAAACTTTCCCAAAGACAAAGCGCATGGAGAAAAATGAGAAGGATTTGCAAAGAATAGCCACGGGCTGTCTGGGAATAATGGATGAGAGGTGGTGAAAAAGCAATCCATGCTGTAGCCAAAAGTATCGTAGTGAAAGATTTCTTTGCTGCAAAGAGGCTAAAAGGAATGGAAAGCAAGAGAACGCATCCTGCAAGAAAAGCAGGAAATCGGATGCTGAATTCGGATTCCCCGAATATTTGTATACTTCTGGATACTGCCAGGGTATGCAGAGGATGGTTGTTTGGAAGGCTTAAGTCTGTAAAAATGGTCAGTATGTTTTCTTTTGCGTACTTTTGGAGTGTCCAAATCTCATCATACTCCAAACTTCGGCTAGATAAAGAATAGCTTCTTAAAAAAATCCCACAAACTAAAAATACTATAAGAATAGTAACCCAGAACACTTGTTTTTTTTGGGAAACATTTTGGTTGTTTTCCATAGCGAATTTTCTTCTTTATAGTCGGAGGGTTGCGCTGAAAAAGTTGTCTGCTCAAAAGGCCTGACACCAGCGCAATCCCTGCGTCTTTGATCCATAGATGCTAATCGTCGTCTGGGCCGTTTGTGTTGAATAAAGCCCAAACTGGGCGATGGTCTGAAACGGCTTTGGATGCAGCTTTATCATCATTGCCAAAGTCTGTTTCATCAAAATGGATAATCCCACGATCCAGGGTATACTCTCTTACATAATGGCTTTGAAACCAGATATTATCATAGAGGTTGCTGTCCCATATCATACTTTTTTCAGGGAGTTGAAAAAGATTGATCATGCCCGTCAGAGAACGCAAAGGACCCCATGCCAGATCATCATCAGGCTCTCTGTTGTAATCCCCTACTAGAATAATGTCATTTTCATGAGGGTCTGCATCTTGTATCATCTGATAAACTATGGCAAGACGATTGATTTCTTTTCTTCTCTCTGTTACAGAATTACCCCATATAATATGTGTCACGATTACCGTAAAATCAAATTCACGAGAACGGAATGTAGCATAATAAGGTTTACGCAGAAAAGTCGTATCCTCAAATATTTTCCCAGGAGTGACGACTCTTAACAAGCTGGTATCGTAGAGAAAAGCATACAATTCTTTTTGTGTGGCACTGCCTACAGGAGTGCTGACTTCATAGTCGTAAGTTTTTCCAAATTCATTCTTCATGATCGCAACCAGACGTTTGAGAACCAGCTCGTCTCTGAGTTCTACTACGGAAATAAAGTCGAATTTTTTGGCTACATTGCAAATCATCCGAAGATCTTCATCCGTTCTGCTGTTACTAAGAATTCGAATATTCCAGGAAGCTAGCTTTAGATAAGAGCTTTCCTGCATTTCTGCCATTATGCTTTGCTGGCTTAGAATACCAGCAAAAATAAGGCTCAATAAAAAAAGGGAAATAAGAGAAAGTTTGCTTATTTTTTTCATGATTTTTTCCTCTATAAATTTTCCAGGCAATTTCCTAATTTTGTCACAATCCCTCTACCATTCCATATTTCCTCCATAAGTTGCTTATCTCCCATCTGGTGAGCTTTAATGATATCGCATATATTGACGATAGAAAAATTGTGTTCTTTCGCAAAATCCACAAAGGAAGAGGAATATAAAGCCGCAGGCCTTTTTTTAGGATGCTCATGGCAATAAGAATTTACAACAAGAATGCCTTTATAATGAGGAGGTAGAATTCTTAGCAATTTTTTAGCCCGCCACAACTCCGCTGCTTTTTTGCATACAGAAACTAAAATGAATCCTTTTTGACTTCCTGAAACGACTTCCAATACCTGCCCTTTAGGGTAAACTTCCATGCCCCATTGCACAAGGATAGAGGTCAGGGCATTGCCCATTGTGCTGGGATTGCAACAGAATAAAGCATTGCGTAGTTGTGTAAAATGACAGAGTTTTTCATGAATTTCTTCACACTCTTCTTCTAAAAAAGCAATTTTAGATTCTTTTTCTGACAAAATATCTTCTAAAATAGCACTTTCTGGTAAAGAATACTCTGCTATCCATTTAGGTCTTACTTCTTTGATGATTTCTATCTCTGGCCAGTTTTCTTTATTCAGAGAAGCATCTATAGCTTGCAGAAGAGATTTTTTTCCTGATTGGGTTCTTGTCCTGGGCAAAAATACAATTTTGCCTTTGTTCTGGATTAGAAAAAAAGCCAGAGATTTTCGAAAACGGTTGATAGCTAAAGAATATAGATTACCCTCAGCAGCAACTTCATAGCAAAGCTTTTCCTGGAGATAATCGTTAAAGGGGGAATCCGATCCATATTCTGTAATATCTACAATATCATGTGCGTTTGTTTGGATCATAAGATTAGAATCTTGCCCCGCTTCTTCCCATAGCCAGTCATAGTTTCCAATTTTCATGTCAGGGTGGTTGGCGTGAGAAAAGCAAGTGTATGGCCTTAGTATTACAACAACAATACCTCCCTGGTTTAGAAAACCATCCAGCCAGACTTTCAGACTCTGGATGGCATAAGCAAGATTACTAAAATCATCTCCTTTAAGCATATTTCCCCTAGGTGAGCAAAATACCCAGGGAGCAACAGAGATTGCATCTATCGGGTCTATCAAGAGGACATCAGGATATTCTTTGGGTAATGCTTTACTTTGTAAGGTTAAAGTACAGTTTAAGGACAGAATTTTCGTATTCATTCTTAGCTAGTTTCCGAAAAAGGATTCTTTTTATTTAAATAAAATTTTCTTTAGTATATTTTTTCCCTGCTAATATGTCAAGCCAGAAAATCAAAAGAGTTTATCTATTTAGACGGAAAGGCTTGTGCATACCAAGCCCATAATGCTGTCAACTTCCTGAAGTTGACAGCATTATGGGGAAATGGGATTATTCTAATAGCTTTTCCAGCCAACTGAAGACTTCGGGTTTCATGGCTATGCCAAAATGATTCAGATGGAAGGCTTTTTGGGCAGTAAGCTTTGCACCACGAGAAAGATGTCCTTTGATATAGGATGCACTGTGGCTATACACCAGGCCATCGCTAGGATGATCGGAAACGCCGATGGGGATTTTTATGAAGCCTAAATCTATTTCCTGGATAACAGGATTCGTTCCATAGATATTGATTAGGGAAACGCTGGGGTCCATGCCTTTTTCATTGAGCCTTTTGATGGTATATCCGCCTTCTTTCATAGAATGGTCAATTCCATAACACTGGACATACATGGTTGTCCCGCCATAGTAGCATGCCTTCATGGTCAAGTTGAAATCAATAGGAGTGTAGCTATAGCTGGAAAAATCCAGGCCATCGTCTACCAGATTATTTACCAACTGGCATTGGCCGGGGAAATAGTTTCCTATTTCTTTTCCAGGATTGCCTTTATAGATATCTTTTTCATAGAAATCTGTCCACATTCCATAGTATACTGCACGATAGAAGCAAACAGGAGAAGAAAGTTTATTGGAAAGAGAATAGACATTGCCTAGATAGTATCGGAAGATAATGTCAATTCCCTTGTTCCCTGGGCCAATCTGGATGTATTGAGCTACATCTTTTTTAAAAGGAGAAAGGAAGGAAAATAGCTCAGGATTTACATCTTTTCCGCCTGAAACATAGATAGAAGCTGCGCAATTGCCTTTGGAATGGGCTAAAATATGTACCTTATCAGACCGTGTTTTTTTCTTGATAATCTGGATAGCATTGTGAATTTGCTCTGCTTGTTTATAATTGCAGCCATGATGATGAGAAAAACCAACGGCAAAAACAGGAAAACCTGCATTAGAAAAGCGTTGCATAAAACCCTGAGCAGCCTCAGGAACGCTCTCAGGTGTTGTCAGAGAATAGGGATGAACCCAGGCACGATTTGGATCATCTCCTGCCCCGTGTATTAGAAGAACAGGTGTCTTGGTATGGAAATTCCAGCCAGGAGCACTGAAAAGTACCATAACAGAGGCATCGCTTGTATCATCTTTATAAAGATCAGCAGGGAAAGCATTTAATACTTGAGGATTTTTGATTTTAGAAACATCCAAAATCTTTTCCCGCCCAAAAGCACTATGTTTATCGCGATAGGCTTCAGAACGTTCCCAATACAAGAGTCCATCTTTTTCTGTCAATATTTTACAAGGCTCATAGTCCAACTGGTCTGTACACCAGACGCTGGCTGCACAAAAAATACAAAGAACAAGGAAAATGCTTTTCATAAAATATTCCTTTTTATAGAGTAAGCCTGGGTGCATCACCCCAGAATCCTTCTAAATCATAGTATTTACGTATTTCTTCTTGATAAAGATGAACTACAGCATCGCCATAGTCCAGCAAAACCCATTTACCTTCTCTATAACCTTCTTTTCCATAATTATAGATACTGTCTTTCTTTAATTCTACTTCGATTTTATCAGCAAGTGCCTGTACATGCTTTTGTGTAAGGCCAGAGCAAATAACAAAATAATCACTGATAGCGACCTGCTCTGTGAGATGAAGTACTGCAATATCATTGCCTTTGTTTTCATCTAATATTTTTACAATTTTTAAAACGAGTTCTTTAGCTTCCATAATCCTTATTTTAGTCAAAAATTTTACATTGGGATAAACTTGTATCCTAGTTTGCCTTTTTCATTTTCTCAGGCTCGCTCTTTATTTCTAGCTCAGGATGAAATTCAGGAGTAAATTCAAGATGGTCTTCTTTGTGAGATACCATAATACAGTTAGAATCCGCGAATTTTCCCTTGAGTAGATCTTCAGAAATAGGATCTTCCAAAAATTTTTCGATTGCTCTCTTAAGAGGTCTTGCCCCAAAATCAGGGTCAAAGCCTTTTTCTACAAGAAAGTCTTTTGCTTCGGAAGTCAGTTCCAATGTAATGAATTTGTTCTTCATCCTTTCTTTTAAATTTTTTAATTCAATATCGAGTATTTTATGAATATCCCCCTTATTCAGAGGTTTAAAAACAATAATATCATCCAGGCGATTGATAAACTCTGGCCGAAAATGCTTTTCCATTTCCTTGAGCAATTGCTCTTTCATTTTTTCATAAGTCACTTCATCCGTAGAAATTCGGAATCCAAGAGATGTCTGGTTTTTGATTTGCCTGGCACCGATATTCGATGTCATAATCATGATGACATTCTTGAAATCCACATGGCGGCCAAACGAATCCGTAAGACGGCCTTCATCCATGATTTGTAAAAGCATATTGAAAACATCAGGATGTGCTTTTTCGATTTCATCCAATAAAACTACAGCATAAGGTCGGCGGCGAATCTTTTCTGTCAACTGACCGCCTTCTTCATAGCCGATATATCCAGGAGGGGCACCTGTCAGGCGGCTTACATTATGCTTTTCCATATATTCGCTCATGTCTACGACAACCAGGGATTCTTCCTGACCAAACATGAACTTAGCCAATGTTTTTGCCAGATGAGTTTTACCGACACCTGTTGGGCCAAGAAATACAAAGCTGCCCATAGGCCTTCTTGGATCTTTGAGCCCAGTTCTGCTCCTTCTGATTGCTTTTGCAATAGCAGCGATGGCTTCTTCCTGGCTTACAACAGAAACTTTCAGGTCTTCTTCCATTTTCAGCAGACGCTCAGCCTCATTTTTTTCCAATCTTGTCAGAGGAATGCCTGTCATATTGGAAACTGTTTCGCATACGACATCAGCATCTACTATTCCCTCAAAAACTTTCATCTTTTCGCGCCATTCTCTATGAATGTCCTCTCGCTTCCTTCTGTGCTTTGTCATAGAATCACGGAAGCGGGCTGCTCTTTCAAAATCCTGGTTGGCTACTGCTTCTTCTTTTTCTTTGTCCAGCTTTAAAATAGTTTCATCCAGTTCTTTAAGATCAGGTGGTTTTGTCATGGCTTTCAGCCTTACTCTGGCACCTGCTTCATCTATAACGTCAATGGCCTTGTCTGGAAAATATCGCCCTGTAATATAGCGATCAGCAAGTTCTACAGCCATTTTTAGTGCATCTTCGCGGATTCCTACACGATGATGGGCTTCATATTTATCTCTCAGCCCCATAAGAATCTGCAAAGTTTCCTGTGTGGTTGGTGGTTCTACAACAATAGACTGGAATCTTCTTTCCAGTGCACCATCTTTTTCTATATATTTTCTATATTCATCCAGAGTGGTTGCTCCAATGCACTGGATTTCTCCTCTGGAAAGAGCAGGCTTGAGAACGTTCGAAGCATCTATCGCTCCTTCTGCGCCGCCAGCTCCTACAAGAGTATGCAGTTCGTCTATAAAAATGATGATATTTTTAGACCGTTTGACTTCCGCCATAACAGCCTTGATTCTCTCTTCGAATTGCCCCCTGTATTTAGTCCCCGCAACCATCATGGCAAGATCCAGTACAACGATACGGCGATCTCTAAGCAATTCTGGCACATCACCATGGACGACTTGCTGTGCAAGGCCTTCTACAATAGCGGTCTTACCAACACCAGCTTCACCCAATAGAACAGGATTGTTTTTTGTTCTTCGCGACAAAATCTGGATCACTCTTTCTATCTCTCGTTGTCTTCCAATTACAGGGTCTAATTTTTGCGCCCGTGCCAGTTCTGTTAAATCTCGTCCAAAAGCATCTAGTGCGGGTGTTTTGGATTTAGATGCAGTGACACTTTTTTCTGCCTGACTGGCCTGGTATTCTGCTCCTAAAAATTCCAATACCTCTTCTCGCACTTCTTCCAGTTTTAATCCTAAATTCATAAGAACCTGGGAAGCAACACTCTCATTTTCTCTGAGTAACCCCAATAGAAGATGCTCAGTGCCAATATAATTATGGCCAAGATTGTTTGCTTCTTCTAAAGCCAGCTCCAGTACCTTTTTAGCCCGTGGAGTGAAGGGAAGCTGTCCCATCTGCAAGACATTGGAAGTGTTGGTGACCAATTTTTCTACTTCCATACGGATCTTTCGTAATTCCAAATCCATATTTTTCAAGACATTTGCAGCAACGCCACTCCCTTCTTGTATGAGTCCTAAAAGAATATGCTCTGTTCCAATGTATTCATGGTTTAGCCTCATGGCTTCCTGCCTTGCAAGGCTCATTACCTTCCGCGCTCGTTCAGTAAAGCGTTCAAACATACTATTCCTTGTCCTTCCCATTTCCTGTATTTTTATAAAAACCATAACGTGAATACGGGCCTTGCCTCATTCACGTTAGCTAACTTTATATAAGAAAAAATTACGCCACAGAGACGAAAAACTTTATTTTGATATACTTTGTACTCTGTGGCTATTTTTTTTACGTATTCCTTGGAAATTATATTTGAAATTTTTTGTATTGGTCAAAATGATCCTGTGCAAAATGAGTAGTGCTATGGCAATAGCATCTACTCCATTTTGCAGTTCTAGCATACTTTTAAAGAAGACACTATTTATATCTTCTCTTGAAATATGTTCAACAACATTTTGACTAAAACACTATTTGAAATTTTTCTTCTATTTCTTTTGCTAAAATTTCAATGTCTTTTTGAGAAATACTGATTTGCTCTACAGAAATATGATAAGGGTCGTGATGGAAATTAGGCTTAAGAATATAAAGCAACTGCTTCTGAAAAGTTACTTCCACCATCCAATGAACTTTTGTTTTTTTATTAGCTTGTATCAAGGCTTGTATAAGTTGTTCCAATGCATTTAGTTTAGAATCCAATATCGAAAAAGATATATAGGGTGCAATCTTTTCTTTTGGAAAGCCTGGGCAAGAATATTCTATCTTAAAATTTGCCACTTTGGACAATAAAGTATGTAAAGGATAAATCACAGGATCTATGCCCATTTCTTTAGCTTTATTTAACTCCTCGATTTTTTTTAAAATTGTACTTTCTCCATATAAATATCCACACACCTGGCATTCCTTGACAGAATAGCCGTATACAATACTATCTGCAACATTGGAATTACCACAACTTTTACAATTCATAAGATACTCCTTATCAGTTTTTTATGATATAAATTGCTAAAATTCTAAAGGATATGGATTATTATTCAACGCGATATAAAATTCTCCATTCTCATTTATATTTTTTTTTATTAAAGACAAAATGTTAGGTATACTTTGTTCCATTCTTTTTTTTAAAACTGCGCTATGTTTAGAGGTTACCCCATCAATATTTTTTTGTAAAAATTCTTCTAATGGTACTTTCAATTTGACTTCCTCTTCATTCAGCATCCTGCTCTGATATTCTTTGGGAATAAGCCCAGCAATGATCATTTGCTGTTTTACTATATCATGTCTAAAAGAAATCAACACCATATCAGAATTGGCATCCATGTATTCTAAAGTCGCAATTTTTAAAGTTTCCAGACCAAATTTTTCCCAAATTTCCTGAATAAAATCTGCCAGGAGTTTTGTTATCCCTGCAAACTCACGAATTCTGGTTTTTCCTAATATTTTTTTATCATCTCTTAGACGTAAATAAATAAAAATTTTGTTGTCTACCATTCATCCGCCATTAAATTATAATTTTTTATTTTAACTGTGTAATTTTTTATCTGTTTTATATATTCTTCTCTGTTTTTTATGCTTGCCTTTTGAATTTAACATTGGCAAATTATATATGTATATATTTCTTATAAGCATATACTTTTTCAAAGAAAAATCAATATAAAATAATTAGTTATGAAGTTTTTAGCTCTATAAAGATTATATTATAAGGTTCAACTTCTATAACACAATCGGCATATACAAAAAGAAGCCTGTGCAGGCTAAGCAGTGCTATGTAATAGAACTGCTTCAGCCTGAGGGAAAAAACTAACTTTTTTTATTGCACTTATTTCTTTATCATCGCAATGGGTAAGTTATTTAATCCTGATTCCTTTACATCCATCTAATTCTTAGAAAGGAACTCCATAATAAAAGATAAAATTCCAGGCCTATCATACATTTCATAGTCGCATTTGCCATGATAGTCCTGCCTGTTCTTTCTTGCCTGGGCACGCTGCAAATCGTAGTTTCTTTCTTTCACTATACTATCATAAACCTTTTCACAAAGTATTTCAGAACCTTGTTTAGCATAGTTTTTTACATATTGCTCTGAAAGTTGTTGAATCCGCTGGATGCAGCGATAGGTCACAAAAAGGCCATTATAACCATTTTTTTCATTCAAGATTTCTCCATGGCCTGTAATTATCATGTCGAATTTGGTTTCCATAAGTCTCTTCAAAGAAGAAAGATAAGCATTTCCATCATAGAAAAATGGCACAGGGCTGACACCATCGCTTTTTTCATATAGACTGCCCTGGGGTTGATACAAATCTCCCAGGAATAAAATTTTTTGTTCTGGGAAAAAGATAGAAATATCATCCAGGGAACTATTATGCCCTGGAGTAGATAAAAAATGATATTCTTTATTATCTAAAAATTCTATCTGCTTTTCCTGGGATACCTTGATAAATTTTTTAGGATTGATCAAGGCAGATTGTTCCAGCTTTGTAAAAATAGGGCTATTGGCATGGCCTATCAAAAAAGGCTGTTCTGGAATTCTTTTCAGATAGAATGGCAAATTACCAACATGGTCACCATGCGCATGAGAGAAGGCAATATAGCGAACAGGTTTATGTATAGACTGGCTCAAGTTCAGAACATCTTCTATAGAACTCCCCTGGTATTTTCCTGATACAACAACATCATATCCTGGCTCTATCAGGGTGATGCTTTCATCTCCTAGAATCGCTACTGTTCTTTCCGACATATAAATGTTTGGCTTGATGAATGTTCCCATGACTAAAATGCCTTAAACAATAAGCCTGTGAATGTTGTGATAGGAACCTGCTCTCTTGCATCTTCCATAGAATCCGAAATACTCTTTACCACTCTGCGGATTTCCTTATAGAGAGTATCATCAGAAAGGAGCTTACCTACGGTTCCTTCCCCCTTTTCAAGACGTTGGGAAACGGTTTTAATGTTAGCAAGAGTCTCCTTGATGTTCTTTGCTGTTTCTTCGTCCTTTAAAAGAACGCCGAATGTCCCCTGTCCACTGTTGATTTGTTTGGCTATTTCATTGATGTTGTTCATCATTGTTCGCGCATCTGACAAGGCTCGTTCCAGTTCATTATATACTTTTTCGTCCGTAAAAAGTTTGCCTATTGTGCCTTTTCCTTGTTTTACCTGGTCTGTGATTTCGCTCAGGTTTGCCATAGTCTTTTTGGCATCGGCCAATGTATCTTTAGCATTGATATAGAGTGCGTCATCATTCACCAATTTACCTAAAGTCCCCCTACCGCTCCTGACTGTTTCTGTTATGTCCTCTACATTGCTGACAATCTTGTTGATTTTGTCATAAAGCTGATGATCGTAAAGCAATTTACCAATAGTTCCTTGTGTACTGCGCATCTGGTCAGTGATTTCCCTTATATTGCTAGCGGCTTTTTTTATATCATCATAAATCTCTCTTTGGTTGATGAGCAAACCTACAGTACCATTTCCCTGGTCAATTTTTTTTGCAATGCTTTTCAGATATTGCATGGTTTCTCTTAGATTAGGATCATCCAATAGCCCAGGCTGTGCAGAACCATCCAGCGGAGTTAGCTTATCTTCCATATATCCTAAAGGAGTTACGGAGATAGGGCCTTCTTCCTGGCTGCCTAGCTCGATGTTGACATACTTTCCACCCAACGCACTGGCATCCTTAACGCTAATCTTATAACCTTTATAGAGTTTGAGCTTATGTGTGAGATTGATCCCTACTTTAACGCTTCCGTCTTCTTGCAGATCCAGTTCAGAAACCTGCCCTACTTCCATTCCCGATGCCAATACTTTATGCCCTTTTTCCAGCCCTGAAACGCGATCAAAAATTACAGAAAGTTTTCCGTATGTACCTTTTAAAGTAGGAAGGTCTTTGATGACAACAGTAAATATTCCAACCAAAACAAGACCTGAAAAAAATAGGATGCCTACCAAAAAATCCTGGCTCAACTTCTTCATAGTAATTCGTCTCCTTCTTTGCTGTTTTGCGTTAATGGCCCTTTTGTATTTCCTTCGATAAACTGCCTGACGATAGGGTTTCTGGTATTTTTTATTTCCAGAGGAGTTCCTTCTTCAATGATTTTTCCTTCATATAGCATACCAATCTTATTGGCTATCATATAGGCAGAATTCATATCATGAGTAACACAAATAGATGTAACATTGAGCTTTTGCTGTAAAGACAGAATCAATTCATTGATCTGGCTGCTCATTACAGGGTCCAACCCACTTGTTGGCTCATCATAAAGAATAATTTTAGGATCTCTGACAATGGCACGTGCCAGCCCTACTCTTTTTTTCATTCCTCCCGATAAAGAAGAAGGCATAAGATGCTCAACGCCTGCAAGATCAACAAGGGCAAGCTTTTCTCTGACAATTTCTTTGACTTTGGCAGCAGAAAATCGCTCATGCTCCCAAAGAGGCAGAGCGACATTTTCTTCTACACTAAGCCAGTTGATTAGAGCACCACTTTGAAAAAGGACACCAATATTCTTGCGTAGTTCATAAAATTGGCGAGGCAAAAGTTCATGGACTTTCTCGTTCAACACTTCCACTTCTCCTTTATCAGGCGTGAGAAGTCCGATGATGTTTTTCAATGTAACGCTTTTGCCTGTACCACTGCGTCCAATGATAACATAAGTGCTTCCTTCTTCTACTTCGAAGTTTACGCCATCAAGAACCTGTTTGTTGCCTAGTTTTTTATAAACATTTTTTAATTTTATCATTCTAACTTCTCTTGAAGTATGTACAACCTGATTTTGGCTGGTTCTAACAGATTCTGTGGTATTTATTTATCGGTAAACCACAGGAAAATGTTAGAATAGAATTTTGGCTAACACAGACTTTAAAATTTCTTTTAATTGCAGAATTCTATCACAAAATTTTCAACTTTGTCAAACTATAAATCCAGCTAAAAAGCAATTTTGAAATTTTTGCCACAATGACCATATCCTTATAAAAAAATGTCATTTTGACCAGGATATTTTATAGCATATTTTTTTTAGTTTCTCTAATTCTTTCTGAATCAACAAATTATATTTTTTCTAAAAAAAAATAAAATTAGGCACTTTTTTTGCTAAGGCATATATTAAATCAATATATTTTTTAGAAAAAAGTCTTTTTTTACCCTTCTGGGTTAGTATTTTACACTAGGGGATGATTCCCTGGTAATTAAAAGGAGAAGCTATAATGATTAAACCTATTGGAGATAAAATTTTACTTAAACGTTTGCAAGCAGAAGAAAAAACAAAAGGTGGCATAGTTCTTCCAGAAACAGCTAAAGAAAAACCAAAGGAAGGTAGAGTTATAGCGTTAGGTGAAGGAAAGCTTTTGGACAATGGACAAAGAGCTGCCTTTACAGTCAAAGAAAATGACAGAGTACTTTTTACCTCCTATGCAGGAACAGAAGTCAAAGTAGAAGGAGAAGAGTATCTGATTCTTTCGGAAGACGAAATTTTAGCCATCATTAAATAGATTATTTTAAAACAGTTCCTTTGGAAAAATAATAAAATTAAGGAGAATAGTTTATGGCGAAGAAGAAAATAGCCTTTGATCTGGAAGCTCGCGAATCCATACGCAAGGGAGTCAAGATATTAGCACGTGCAGTCAAATCCACTCTGGGTCCTCGTGGAAGAAATGTTATTCTGGAAAAAAGTTATGGTGCTCCTCTGATTACCAAAGATGGTGTTACAGTTGCAAAAGAGATCGAGCTGGAAGATTCCTATCAAAATATGGGTGCTCAGATGGTTCGAGAAGTAGCATCCAAAACATCTGATGTCGCAGGAGATGGAACAACGACTGCTACTGTTATGGCAGAGGCTATCTTTGAAGAAGGTCTGAAAAATGTAGTTGCTGGTGCCAATTCTATGGCATTAAAAAGAGGAATAGATAAAGCTGTTGCTGCTATTATCCAAAAATTGGAAAAAATGAGCATTACAATTAAAGACAAGAAAGAAATTGCTCAAGTCGGAATCATTGCTGCGAATAATGATAGAGTAATAGGTGAAATTATAGCAGATGCAATGGAAAAAGTAGGCAAAGACGGCGTTATCACAGTAGAGGAAGGCAAAAGTCTGGATACTACAGTAGAACTGGTAGAAGGAATGCAGTTCGATAAAGGCTATATATCTCCTCATTTTGTTACCAATCCCCAGGAAATGGAATGCGTTCTCGAAGATCCTTATATTTTAATACACGAGAAAAAAATCACCTCTATCAAAGATTTAGTGCCTCTTTTAGAAAAAATAGCCCAGGCAGGCAAACCCCTTCTGATTATCTCGGAAGATATGGAAGGCGAAGCTTTGGCAACTCTGGTTGTGAATAAGCTCAGAGGAATTTTCCAATGCTGCGCAGTAAAAGCTCCTGGTTTCGGTGATCGTCGTAAAGCCATGCTCGAAGATATTGCTATTCTGACCAATGGCAAAGCTATTTTCGAAGATTTAGGAATCACCCTGGAAAGTCTAGGTTTGGCAGATCTTGGTCGTGCTAAAAAAGTCATTGTCAGCAAAGAAGATACCATTTTGATTGAAGGTGCTGGAAAGCCCAAAGACATACAGGCACGCATTGCACAAATCCGCAAAGAAATCGACATTACCACTTCAGACTATGATAGAGAAAAGCTCCAGGAAAGACTTGCCAAGCTGGCAGGCGGAGTAGCAGAAATCCATGTCGGTGCTGCCACAGAAGTCGAAATGAAAGAAAGAAAAGCAAGAGTAGAAGATGCACTCCATGCAACCAGAGCAGCAGTAGAAGAAGGAATTCTTCCTGGTGGAGGAGTCGCTATTCTGAGAGCAAGAACCGTATTGGAAGATCTCAAGAAAACACTCAGTGGTGATGAACTGACTGGCGTAGACATTGTTTTCCGCGCCCTGGAAGCTCCTTTGCGTCAGATCGCTGCCAATGCAGGAATTGATGGTGCTGTTGTTGCCCAAAGAGTCCTGAGTGAAAAAGAACAGAATTTTGGCTATGATGCTGAAAGCAACCAGTATGTAGATATGGTAAAGACAGGCATCATCGATCCTACCAAAGTCACAAGATGCGCATTGCAAAATGCTGCCAGCATCGCTGGACTGCTCTTGACCACAGAGGCTATCATCAGTGAAATTCCTGAAGAAAAGAAACCCGCTGGCCCACAAGCAGGCGGAATGCACCCTGGAATGCACGGAATGTATTAAACCATTGAAATTTTTCTGAATCTAAAAAAATCGCAGAGAGGAAGGCTCTTCTCTGCGATTTTTTTTTTTACAGCACATCTCGGATGGATTGCATACATAAATAAAGAACCACAAATAAACACAGATAAACACAAATAAATAAAAAATTTTACCACAAAGAACACGAAGAACACGAAGTTTAAAAATTATCTGCGTTCATTTGTGTTCATCTGTGGTTTAAATCGCATATTATTTGACTCTGTATGCAGCGCAAGTGATTGCTTTTCTAAAATCGACTTTTCAAAAAAATTTTCTGATTGACATTGCCCTTTTTATTTTATACTTTAATAAAGTATATTTAAAAATATATTTTTATAAAAAATATATTACATTTGTTTTTAGCCATGAAAAGTATATTAAGAAAGGGGTCTTTATGGAAAATCAGCATAATTCAGAGAAGATTTCTCAGGCGATTGCACGGTATGCAAAAGAGGGGGCAAGCGTGCCTCCTGAAAAATTTCTTTTGCAAAACCCAGAAATTCCAGGACTGTGGAAGGACTCTCTTGCCTGTATTCATTCTCTGTTTCTGAAAAAGCATAGAAATATAGGTTTTCTGTTCTTTTGTATGTTTTTGGGCATGATCGTTTTTTTTGCTGGTATGCAGACCAGAGAATGGATGTACAGGAATTCTCTTTCCTCCTTGAAAGTTTTGGAACACAGGCAAAACCCAGGCTCTGAGTCCAGACTTTCCTTAGAAATCCATTTTGATCGGCCTATGGCTACCCCAGAGCAGATGGATAAAGAAACACCCTTGCCTCTGGTTGATATTACCCCTGCTTTGCCAGTACAAACCTTGTGGAATTCTGATCGAACGCTGCTCGTACTATCCACAAAAGCTATGACAAAAGCAACAAGGTATGAAATATCCTTAAAGAAAGAAATCCAGGCTCTGGATGGAAGCAGGCTGGAAAAAATTTCGCCCTACTATTTTCACTCGACCCCTCTGACCCTCTTTTCTTTTCATGGCGAAAGAGGATATGAAAATGAAGAAAATTCCTACTATGTAAACCTCGCCTTTGATGACGAAGTGTCTACCCAAGATTTAGAAAAGCATCTTTTGCTGCAAGACGATCTGGGAAGAAACCTAAAAGTTGTTTCCATCACAAAAGCAGATGGAAAAGAAGACAGATCAAGAATTTATATCAAAACCAATCTTCTCAAAAATCAAAAGAAGCTCTTTGTCAAAATTCTTTCTGGGCTGAGAGGAAAAAGCGGGCCTTTAGGCATAGAAAAAGATGTGATGAAGGAATTTTCCGTTGTTCTTCCCCAGTTGCTTGTGGAATATGTCACTCCCCAAAGCCCTTCTACAGAAGATTGCTACATGGAAATGGTGTTTTCCCATTCCATAGATGCGGAGGATATTGCCTCCGCTATTTCTATCAAACCCGAAATTCCTGTTCATATCTATCAAAAATATAGCTATAGCATAAAAGTTACGGGCAATTTCATTCCAGGGCAAAGCTATTGCATTTCGCTCTCCAAAGGAATGAAAAGCAAAAGAGGCTATCTCCTGGATAAAGAATTTACGAGGAATATCCTTTTCCCCAACAGAGAGAGCCTGCTACGGTTTGCTTCTCCTGGAAAGATTCTGAATCTGCGTGGTACACAGAAAATCGCTATGGAGAGCATGAATTGCTCTGGGATTGTAGCCAAAGTGTACAGGGTCTTCCCTAACAATATTCTCCACTATATGCAGCATAGTTCTTCGGGTGACAACCATTCCCTGTATTCTGAAATCATTGCACAAAAAGAGCTCCCTGTTTTACCTGTAAAAAATGAGCTTCAAAAAAATACCCTTTCTCTTCCCGAAATTTTGGGAGAAAATGCAGGCATAGGAGCGTACTATCTTCACATAGGAGACAAGACACAGTCCGAGCAGGATGGACGCTTTGTGATGATAAGCGATTTGGGAATTACTCTCAAGAAAGATGCTCAGGCATTGTATTGCTGGGTCACTTCTCTGTCTCAGGGTGAAGTTATCTCTCAGGCCAGGGTAACGCTATGGTCTAACAAGAATCAAAAACTTTGTGAAAGCACCAGCGATGAATCAGGCCTTGCCAGAATCCCTCTTCCCCAAATGCCCCAGGGCACAGTGCCCTTTCTGGTACAGGTTTGCAGAGAAAACGATTCCAATGTATTGAAAATCGAAGAGCATCCCTGGAACACAGTGCGTTTCGATATAGAAGGGAATAAAACAAGCTCTGCATACCGTGCTTTCTTGTATTCAGACAGGGGAGTGTATCGCCCCTCTGAAGTCGTTTATCTGGCCTGCGCTGTTCGGGATGCCAATCGTCAGGTTCCGCCATCCTTTCCGTTGGAGCTGAGATTGAAAAGACCTGATAATGTAGAAATCTACCATACTTTGCTCAAAAGCAATGAACAGGGCATGAGCGAAATAGTCTGGCCTGTGCCTGCGGAAGCGAGGACGGGAATCTACGAAGCTATAGTACAGGTACCTGGAGCAAAGGAAGCTATGGGAAGATACTCTTTCCAGGTAGAAAACTTCATGCCTGACCGCTATAAACTGAACATTGGTATAGAAGGGCAGGAATGCAAGGCAGGAGATAAAGTAGAAGTAAATTTGTTAGGGAAACACCTGCATGGAGCACCTGCTTCTTCTCGTAAGGTATCCTATGAAGCTATGCTTTCCTGCGAAAAATTCCAGCCAAAGCAGTACAAAGACTATACTTTTGGAAACCCTGAATGTCATTTTGCTCCCTTTTCTCTGTTAAAAGGAGAGAAGGTTCTCGGAGAGGACGGAAAAGAAAACTTTTCCTTAGAACTTCCTAAAAGAATCAAATCTTCTGGTATAGCCAGAATGATTGTGCAGGGAACATTGCATGAAACAGGAGGACGCTCGACCACTGCCAGCCATTCCGCTCTGGTTTACCCCTATCCTGTTTATCTTGGCGTTCAGCAGGTAAAACAGGAAAAGGCTTCCAACAGACGTTCTCTGGATTTTCAGATTTTAGCCATAGACAAAGACGGAAACAAGCAAAATCTTTCTTCCCTGGAAGTCAAAGTCTATAAAACAAACTGGTATTGGAGCAGGGAAAGCCACGATGAAGATGGAGGCTATCGCTATATCCAGAAAAACACAGAAATCCATCGGGAAGAAAGGGAATTGCCTGAGGGAACAGCAGAATATTCTTTTACTCCAGAAGACTATGGCGACTATGTTTTATCTTTGACAGACAAGCAAAGTGGTTCCTCTACCACAATGCAGTTTTCTTCCTGGGGAAATGCAGCAGGGAGCAGAAAAGTAGAAAAAGAATATCTGCTGCTCACTTTAGACAAAAAGGAATACAAGATAGGCGAGAAAGCCACTATCCAGATCGTAAGCCCTTTAGATGGAATTGCCCTGGTCTGCCTGGAAAGAGAAAAGGTGTTTAGCACCCAAGTCGTAAAAGTCCAGAATGGAAGTGCCAGCGTATCTTTCCCTATAGAAAAAGAATATATTCCCAATGTGTATTGCACTGCGACCGTAGTAAAATCCACTCTTAAAGACCCCTTGTATCGTGCTTATGGGATATGTTCCTTGCCTTTGAATTTGGGAGAGAAAAAAATCGGAATGGAGCTTTCTCTGCCTGAAAAAGCACGCCCCAAAGATCGCGTTGAAGTTTCTCTTTCTTTGTCCCTGGACGGGAAACCACTTTCCGATGCCTATATCACTCTGGCTGCTGTAGATGAAGGAATTTGCAGCCTGACCCAGTTTAAAACTCCCGATCCTTTTGCCTGTTTTTATGGAAAAGAAGCATTGCAGGTCGTTTCTTCCGATATGTACAGACAAATCCTGGCAGAAACCCCTCCTGGCGGTGATACTGCGTATCTTTCCAACAGGAGAACCAAACAGCCTCTAAGTGGGAAAAACAAAAGCGTGGCGATTTGGATTGGCGGCCTGAAAAGCGATGAAGAAGGAAAAGTAAAAACATTCCTGACGATTCCAGATTATATTGGTCAGATTCGTTTTATGGCAGTGGCTTTTTGCAAAGATGCTTTTAGCTCTAAACAATCCTCCCTGAGCGTTACCCTCCCTGCTCTTCTGGAGGTTTCTACTCCCCGATTTGCAGCATGGGGCGACGATTTCCTGGTAACGGCATCCCTGCGTAACCAGACAGGAAAAACAGAACAGGGAATCCTTTCGCTTACGGCTTCTCATGGACTACGCCTTACAGGAGAGCAGCGTATATCCCAAGAAATAGAAAATACAAAAGAATCCATCTATCGTTTCTGGGTACATTGCGACGAAAAATCGCAGGAAGGCAACCTTTCTTTCCAGGGCAGTCTGGGAGAGGAAAAGCTGGAAAAGACAATTTCCCTCATGCTAAGGCCTTCTCGTTCCCTGGTAGAAAATGTACAAATCGGCTCAATGGCTTCCCAGGGAGTCCATTCTGTAAAGACACAAGGAGAATGGATGAGTGGAACAGGAGAAGTGAGCATGACGGTTTCTCGCAAGCCTCTTTTGTCCTTTGGCTCTTCTCTGGAATACCTGCTGGGCTATCCTTATGGATGTCTGGAGCAAACGACCTCCAGAGCCTTCCCTCTTTTGTATCTGCAAGACATTCTTTCTTTGCTTCCTGCCAGGAATCAGAAATTGCAAAACAAACAGGATATCCCTTACTATATCAGCGCAGCGATTCACAGGCTCATGCTCATGCAAACATCGGAAGGATGCTTCTCCATGTGGCCTGGATATGATTATTCCTATCCCTGGGGCAGCGTATATGCAGGGCATTTTTTAGTGGAAGCGTCTAAAAAAGGCTATGAGGTTCCCGATCATTGCATGAAAGATTTGCTGGCATGGCTCAGAAAAAAGCTTTCCCAGAATTGCGATGACAGATTCGACTATGAAGTTCGTGCTTATGCTGCCTATGTTCTGGCCTGTGCAGAAAAAATCGCATATTCCGATATGGCTCATATCGTAGAAAAAAAATGGGACTTTAGTTCCCTGGAAGCCCAGTTTGTGTATGCTGCTGCTGCCAAATTGGGGAAAGGTGTTCTGGCCTCTAGCCTCCCGATAGCAAAGGCACAAAAGCAAGAAGAACAGGAAACAGGCGGAAACCTGAATTCCTCTGCACGAAACCAGGCTATTGCCCTTCTGGTTGCCCTGGAAAATACCCCAGACCATCCTTCTTTAGGCAATATAGTAGCCAGTCTCATGGAATCAGCATCCCAGGGATGTTGGGCCAATACCCAGGAAAATTCCTGGGCACTCCTGGCACTGGGAAAATACTTCCAGAATTTTTCTCATGAAGAAAACAATGCCTTTTCTGGCAAAATCTACCACAACAACACCTTGCTCGCAGAATTCGATGGAGAAAACGATGCCAAAATCCTTTTTCCCTGCGATCAGGAAACGAGCATAAACATAGAAACATCAGGCAAAGGCTTTTTCTATCGCCTTACGTCCAGAGGAATCCCTCAATCCACTATGGTACAAGAAAAACAACAAGGAATCACAGTGAAGCGATACCTGCTGAATGAAGAAGGAAACCCATTGGAAGAAAACACCATCCAACATGGGGAGCTTGTATTTCTTGCCATCCAGATACAGGGAAAAAGCCACTACAAAAATCTGGCACTGGAACAACTCTTGCCAGCAGGCATGGAAGCAGAAAACCCTAGACTGGCAAACACAAACCAGTTGGAACGCAATTTTAGAGGGTTCAGAGAATCTCTGTCCCAAAAAACAAAAAGCTTTGGTATTCGCACCCTGAGCCTGGATCACATAGAAATTCTCGACGACAGGGCATACCTCTTCTTCGATATGAACTGGGAAGGGAATTCCATCCTCTATCTCCCCCTGAGAGCTATTTCCCCTGGCACATTCTCTTTCCCTGCCACCCAAGTTTCCTGTATGTATAGCCCCAATATACAAGGCAATACATCCTCCAGTACCTTGAAAATAGAGGAATAGACAAGTAAAAAACTTTGCACAGCATCGCAATGATTTGTAGCCGCAGGGTTGCGCCGAAAATGACGATCTATTCGAAAAAGACGACCTTCAGCGCAATCCCTGCGTTTTTTACCAATAGAGACTAACTAATGACCACAGAAAAAATTAGAAAAATTAGATTGACACCACTTCAATTTTTTGTAAGAATAAAATTTCTTAGCGTTTTTAGGATTTTTTTTTCTTTATTGAAAGGAATTCTCATGAAATATGTTATGATTATTACCTTAATATTTGTGTATGTTCTTGGCATACAAGCTACGTCTATCATAGGTGGGTCTAGCATCATCAGTACATCTCATGTTCTTCAATTAGAGAGTTGGCTAGGGGAAAGCAACCTGGCGTTGACTAAGATTTTCTCTAAAAATAATGATGGGGCTTCCTCCTCTACTTTTCATTCTAAAGTGGACAACAAAGGCAGGACTTTTACCTTGATGCATATTATCAATGGTTCAGACGTTCGCATTGTGGGTGGCTATAATTCCTTGAGCTGGCTCAGCAATTCAAACTATAATTATAGCGCAGCAGGCTCTTTCTTATTCAATCTTACAAGCTCTACACTATATGCTAACTCTCGTTTTGACTACTATACATATAACCATACTAGCTATGGCCCTACCTGGGGTGGTGGTCATGATTTGTACATCAATAGCACACTTTCTGGTGGTTATGCCAATATTGGACATACTTATGGCGATTATAACCAATATAGTACTACATCCTATCAAAACAGCTTTACTGGATCATACAGTTCCTGGAGCGTTGGGGAACTAGAAGTTTTTACTATTTCACAAGATATAGTCCCTGAACCAGCCAGTATGATTCTTTTGGGAATGGCTATTGCCATACTTTGGAATATTAGAAAAAGATAGAAATGGATTAAAAACACAGAAATTGCGCTGGTCTTTCGGCGCAACTCTGCCCTAATGACCACAGAAAAAATTACGACTTGTGCTAGTTGGAAAAACTATTGATATATTGATATAACCTATTTTGGAATAATGACTTCTTTCCCCCGTAGGTGTTGCATACAACGGCACAAGTCGTAAAAAATTAGAAAAATTATATTGACACTACTTCAATTTTTTATAAGAATAAAATTTCTTAGCGTTTTTAGGACTTTTTTTCTTTATTGATATGAAAGGCTACACTATGAAAAATTTACAAAAAGAACTATATAAACAATTAGAGAAAATACCAAATGAAAGGCTAGAAGAATTTTTAAATATAGCAAAATCATTTTCTTGTGAAAAAAAAGAAAAGAAAGAAAATAAAACTATAGGTCTATTTTCTGATTGTCCAGAAATAATTGACGACATTTTAAAAGATGTTATGAAAGATAGAGGATATTATATAAATGAATAAAGCCTTGATTGATACAGATATTTTTTCAGAGATAATAAAAGGCAAGAATACAAAAGTTATTCGTAAGGCCGAAAAATATTATACAGAAAAAGAAATATATACAATATCAATATTTACAGTATTAGAAATACTCAAGGGATTCTACAAAAAAAATTTAATCAATCAAGCTCAAAGATTTCTTTTAAAAGTTAAAGAAAAAGAATGGGAAATTTTAGATATTGAAATTGAAAGCATACATACAGCATCTAAAATTTATGGAGAATTAGAAAAAATAGGAAAACCAATAGGCAATAATGACCCAATGATAGCAAGCATTGCAATAGAAAATCAATTGGCTTTAGTTACAGGAAATACAAAGCATTATGAAAGAATCCAAGAGCTAGGCTATCCATTACTTTTGGAAAACTGGAAAGAATAAAAATGAAAAATATAGACACTATTGCCTACCAGAAATATACTGCTGCGATTCCTTCCAGTGCGTATGATTCTTTTATTTTCACAGAGTAGTATTCTTTGGGGAAATTTTTTAAGACATATAGGGCTTGTAAAAAATTTCTGCGTGGTTTTTTATTTGCTTTTTGCCACCATGCAGTGAATTCTTTTAGAATCGCATCTCTTTTCTGTTTTTCCTCAAAAAGATCTTGTAAAGGCTTTATGGAGGCATCAACATTATCCATGAGCTTTTTTGTTTTTTCTATCTCTTTATTTGCATGATCCATGCGTTCTTTTATAGAAGAGATTGCCAGTTTCCATTCCTGTATACTGGAAGGAAGGGTTGCTAATTGGTTTTCTATTGTCCTGAGATTTTCTTGAGCATCGCGTATATCTCTTTCCAGATGAGATATTCTATTTGTATAATCATTTTTCTCACTTTCCGCTAGCCTTAACTGGCGATGTAGCTTTTCTTTTTTTACAGGATCTTTTTCTGCGATCCAAAGACGATACAGATTGGCGATTCGGATTCTCATTTCTTCGACTTTAGCCTGGCAGAAGCTCCATTTCGATTTTTTTTCCACTATCAAAAGAGCATACTTTTCTTTTTCTATTTTACAATTTGCCAGCTTTTTTTCCCCTTGTCTGATTTTACTATCCCATTCACTATACTCTGCCTCAAGATTTTCATAGTCTTTCCTCATAATCTTTTGCTTGTCTTCTAATTGTATTTTCTGATCTATTACAGTCGAAAGCTCTGCTTCCTTTTTGGCTATTTGATTTGCCAGATCTTGCTGCTTTTTTTTATCCAAGGCATCAGACAGAAGTTCTCGTTTCTCATAAAGCCATAACGGATAAAAAAAACAATACATGGCTTTATGTTTATGGGAGATCCTGATTTCCTCTATTTCCTTCTCTGTAAGGTTTTTTATGCCAAATTTTTGAAAAAATAATTCTATTGGCTGTATTTTTTCAACAAAAAAATCATAGGCAAGCTCCAGGCTATATTCGCCAGATGCCAGCTCTGAAAAAATAATAAATTGTAGATAGTATTCCTTCGTTGCACTATCCAGATTTGTTTTATTATCTTGTGCCTGTATCGACAAGAATACAATAAAATAAAGGCAAAAAAGAAATTTCATAACCCCTCCAGGTGATTTTTGTATGCAATTCCACGGAGAAAGGCAGAAGTTTGTTTTATAGAAAAAATAAAAAATCACTGTGATAATTTGAATTTTCTAAAAAATTTGTTTGCAAATTATACTATTTATTTTAAAATTTTTGTAGTGAAATTCATTACGTTCAATGTTTTTTTAAAATTATTTGGAGGTCAAAGAATGCGTAAGCTTTGGATGATGTTTTTTGTATTGTCCGTTGTATTTGCTTCTCTGGCAAGTGCAGTAGAAAAAGTAGATTTGCGCCAGGCAGTCGATGTTATGAATAAAGTGCGTGAAATCAGAGTCAGCAGCAATGAAGCAGCACTTTGCGCAGCCCTGGGTTTTGATTCTAAAACTACTTTGAATCTTATCAGCCAGGAGAAAGATAACCTGAACTTCACTCATTCTCGCTATGAAATGCTCTATGAAGGCATTCCTGTTGTGGGATATTCTCTTGTTGTGAGCGAAGGCCAGGGACGTATCCAGGTTATGTATGGAGAAGCAATTTGCGGAATCGGACGCGATATTCTTTCTACAAGGCCAGAATACGATTCCAAAAAAGCATTGGCAATCGCCAAAAAACATCATGAAAAAAAGCAATCTGGATGGATTTACGAGCATGAAAACAGCCGACTGGTTGTTCACGTCGATGACAACAGTAGAGCTCGTCTTTGCTACGAAGTCACCTTCTTTGCAGATGTTACCAATGGTGGAAAGCCTACAGAACCTATGTATATTCTGGATGCTCAGACCCAGGAAATTGTAGCTAATTATGAAAATCTGAAAACTGAAATCGTAAAAGCCAATGGTCCTGGTGGAAACGAAAAGACAGGAAAATACATTTTCGGTATAACTTACCCTGGTTTTGAAGTAAACTATACAAGTAATAAATCCACCATGAATGTACCTTCTAAAGTCATGGTAGTCAATCTCAATCATGGAAGTTCTGGCTCCAGTCCTTATACTTTCGATGGTCTGGAAAATACCTACAAATCCATCAATGGAGCTTTCTGCCCTCTGAACGATGCCCAGGCTTTTGGTATGGCTGTCTTCAACATGTATACAGATTGGTATAATGTTCCTCCTCTCAAAAGCCAGCTTATCTTGAAAGTTCACTATAGCACCAGCTATGAAAACGCTTTCTATTCTAGCTTTGGTGGCTACATGGCTTTTGGCGATGGAAAAGATCGTTTCTATCCTTTAGTTTCTCTGGATGTTGTCAGCCATGAAGTTGCTCACGGCTTTACAAGAGAAAATTCCAATTTAGCTTATAGCGCACAATCAGGTGGTATGAACGAATCTTTCTCTGATATTGCAGGTGAAGCAGCAGAGTATTTCCTGACAGGAAAGAATGACTTTGAAGTGGGTGCTACTATTTTCAAAACACAAGGAAAAGCACTCCGCTATATGTACAATCCTCCTTTGGATGGCAAGTCTATCGGGCATGTCAGCAATTATACAAGTGGCATGGACGTTCACTACACAAGCGGTATTTACAACAAAGTATTCTATCTAATGGCAAGTGCCAGCAAATGGGATACTAAAAAAGCATTCGACGTTTTCGTCCGTTGCAATCGTTTTAAATGGACAAGCAGTACAAATTACGAATCTGGTGCAAAAGCTACTCTCGATGCTACCAAAGAATTAGGCTATGATACTAAAGCTGTCATCAAAGCCTTCCAGGAAGTTGGAATTACACTTTCTGAGTAATGTACTTGCTTCAAGTCAATATTAATTTATGTGTTGATTCAATAATGTATGCTCATTGCAGATTTATACTCTGCAATGAGCAGTAAAAAACAAGGCTTTAACCATGTTTTCCTGGCTAGAACAAAGAATCAAAATCAAAAATTTTTTTTTACATCCTCTTTTCACACGAGGCATATCGTCATGGTCTTCTTTTCCTGCATTTTTAGCTCTGATTTTCTTTTTCTGGCAGATCATTATAGGAGCGGTGCTGGTTTTTTATTGTAAAGAATCAGGCGATATAAAAAATCTTTCTCTATTTTTGAGAAATTTGCATGGAATCGGTGGGAATATCCTTCTGGTGTCTCTCCTTTTGCACATTTGTCTGGAAGTATTTAAGGGTAGCTATCAAAGCCCTGGAGAGTTGGTATGGCTCAATGGTATACTTTTGTTGTTTCTAGCATGCGTTTCTTTTTTTACAGGAGCCATTTTGCTTGCCAACAGCACTTCTCAAAAAACACTAGACATGTTTTTTATGATTTTGCGTAAATTTCCTTTGATAGGGCCTTATCTGTATCCTGTTTTACAGAGCGATTCCTCTTCTGTTTTATGGCATCGCTTTTATATTTTGCATATTTGTATTCTCCCTCTATTGGTTCTATTCGCTCTCTTTTTCTATATGTGGTTGCTGTATAGAAAATCTGTATCGCTATCAGAAACTAAAAAGCCATAAAGAAAGGCATATCTATGACCGGTTTGCCAGAGATAGGAGCATCTACAAGCAAATACCATCTAATTTCTAAAGTATGGGATGGAACTTTTAGCGAAATATGGCAAGGAAAAAACCCAAAAGAGAAAGATGTTGCCATTCAGATCATTAAAGATCAAAAAATGCTTTCCTATCTTAAAGAACATCCATTGGAAATTCCATCTTTTTCTTCCCCTTCTATTCCAACATTGTTAGCTATAGAAGAAAACCCTGTTTTTTTGGTATGGGATTATGCCATAGGACGAAGACTTTCCACATATATAAAAAGTTTGAAATTTATAAAAAGTAATATTGCGTTGTATATCATTCGTAAACTTTTGGAAACTTTGAAATTTTTGCTTTCCCAAGGTAAAATGCACGGTGCGATTCGTCCTAGCAGAGTTTTAGTGACACCTGATAAAAGGGTGCTTCTCTGTGGTCTTGGCATGGGAGTGTTAGAGCAAAGACTTCTTGCCGATTGCTTTGCCAGAGAAGAAAATGTAGACAGATTTGCGATGATTTTGCCATATTTTCCAGAAGAGGTCTTAAAAGATCAGATTTTCGATGATCCTAAAAGTGATATATATAGTGCAGGTATGATGCTTTTTGAAATGCTGACAGGGAAATGCGCTCCTGTTTCAGAAATGCCCCTGATATTAAAGCAACAAGATATCCCTGCAGGCCTTTGTAGCGTAATCCTTAAAGCTACGGCTGATTTTGAAGAGAGATACAATCATCCTAATGAAATGTACGAAGACATCACCCATCTTCTCAAGCTTTCTGATCAGGTAGAAAAAATCTATGTAGCTCCTCCTAGCAAGACAGTAAATATCGGAATGGAAGCGATTCCAGCCGATTCAGAGGAATATCGTGTATATCAGGCAGATGTTTTTTCCGCCAGGCAGACGATTGATGCTGAGGTTGTCATGGCAGAGCCTGTAGACGATAGTATGCAGCCCGATATAGACAGCAAAATCACGAAGCAGAGTCCATTGAAAAAAACCGTTCGCATGGATCCAGATGCCATTCTTATGTTTTCTACCATTGACAAAAAGATTCTCGACCCATTAGAAAAGGAATCGTTCTGGCCAGGAATTTTGGGAAAATATTTTCTAGGAGCAGCCCTTGTTTTTAGCGTTTTATTTTTTGCAAGTGCCTCTCTGGATTCTAAAGATGCCTTCTGTGTATGGTTCTTTTATCCACTATATGCCATGAAATTTTGGATTAAGCCATTAGAATTTTTAGGAAATGTTGTTATATGGGGTGGCCTTTTTTTTCTTTGCTTTCTCCCCTTTTTCGACCCCAGGGGGCAGCTCAAGAAAAATAGCATTTTAGTATGCCTTTTCTGCCTTTATATCATTCTCTTAATTGCTTTAGGACTATGGGGTTTTATGTTATAGAATGATTTACAAAAAAACAAGAAAATTCTTGTTGAAATGAGAGCTTAGGAAAACTAAAATAATAAGATTCGATTAGAATCTAAATAACCGTGAGCGCAAGACAGGAAATGAACAATGCAATTTGAAGAAGAAATTTTCTTTAAAACGATTGCCAATCAGGGAGAACTTTTAACTATAGATCAGGTAGAAGAATGTCTTGAAATTCAGAGACAAAGTTCTAATCCAGGCAGTTTGTTTGTCCTTATGATCGAAAAAGGATATATTAACAATAAAAATATGGCGGCAATCCTCAAAAAAGCACCGCCAGAAATGCAAAGAGAAGCGGGCAAAAAAGAAAATGAAAAGAAATTTGGGGAGCTTTGTGTAGAAAAAGGTTTTGCCAGCTCTACACAGATCGCGGAAGCCCTTACTCTTCAGGAGCGATTAAGAAAAGAGGGCAAACACTTTCGCATTGGGCAAATTTTAATTGAAAAAAAATATGTCGCTGTTCGCCAGGCACAGTTGATTTTAGAAATCCAGGGGAAAAAAATTCTCCGTTGCCCTACTTGCGAGACAAAATATAATATACGCCACTATAAAACAGAAAAAAAATACCAATGCCCTAAATGCAGTGGAGATCTGATTTCTTCACAGCCAGGTGCCTCCATGAGCGTCGAGCGGAGCTTTATGAGCAGGGATTCTGTAGATGTGGATGATGAAGCCCTTTCTTTGCTTCATAAAAAGATAGGCGATTATGAAATCGTTGAACTTTTAGGGGAAGGAGGAATGGCGGATGTTTACAAAGTCGTCAGTCGGTTCCGCAAACGCCCCAGAGCATTAAAAGTAATGAAAGCACAAGCGGGTTTTGAGCGTTTTAACCGAGAATTTGAAAGTGCACATTCCTTACGTCATCCTAATATCATTCGTGTATATGATACTGGAAAAATCGAAGGAAGGCCTTATTTTTTCATGGAATATATGGATGGAGGTACTCTATCCAGAAGAATAGAAAAGATGGGCATCATTCCTTTGAGAGAGGCTTTGACTGTTTTAAAACAAATCGCTATGGGGCTGAAATACGCTCATGAAAACAATATCATCCATAGAGATATTAAGCCAAGCAATATTCTTCTCAGCCAGGATAGCAACCAGGAAATTATAGCCAAAATAGCCGATTTTGGAATAGCACGAACGACCACAGACAATCAGATTACTGTGACAGGGCAGCTTGTAGGGACTTTTAAATATATGGCACCTGAATATATTCGGGGTCATAATATCGATGGACATTCTGATATTTTCAGTCTGGGAATAGTGGCCTATGAAATGTTTACAGGAAGGGAACCGTTCAATGTAGACGGCCCGGTGGGCTATCTTTTTGTCAATATCAAGGAAAATCCACCCCAGATCCATCAGATAAATCCTGATCTTCCAAGATTCGTCTCTTCTCTTGTCAACCAAATGCTGTGCAAAGATGCTAAAAGCCGTTACGATGCTGCTGCTTTGTTAAGAGACTTAGATCGTATCTTGGTTCATCTGAGAGAAAATACAAAGCTTGCTGAAACAGAAGACAAAACATCTATTTTCTATACAAAAGGGACTTTTTCCAGTCTGAAAGGACTTTGGGATAAAATTTTTACGAAAACTTCCTTAGAAAAAACAGAGGAAGAACCAGGCACAACTCCCCATCCAGCAGAAAGTACAGACGATACAATCAGCAATACTTTGATGGAAACGGAAGAAGTCGGAAAAGATGCGACTGCTGAAAAACAATATGAATTTGCTTTAGACCTTATCCAGCAAGGGAATATGGAAGGTGCAAAAAAACATTTGCAGGCACTCATTGAGATCTTCCCTGCCAGCCCCTGGGCTGTAAGAGCCAAAAAAAGACTCCATAAATTGGAATCTCCAGATGCTTCTACTACTGCTAAAGACAAAGATTCTTCTATCCTGTCTTCCCCAAAAAAAAAACTATTACACTGATTAAAAAAAGCTCGGAGGGTGAGACAGCGATCCACTCTATTACCACACAAAAACTTCCCAGTGTCAAAAGAAAAAATCCTGATGCAGCCAAAACAGCAATATTGCCTGCTTTACTATCTCCTCAGGATGCAGCAAAATCAACTTCTACGCATACAGAAAAACCTGAAAAATTTGAAGCCATCGTGCCCGAAAAAAAACACTGGGAAACAGACCTGGTGTTCCTGGGAAGTTCGAGTCCTCATAGCTCCCAGAGAATAGCGGCACGCAGAGCCGAAGATCTATTGGTTTCTCTGAAAGCAATCATAAACAATATCAAGAGCAAAGAAGAATATGAGCAAAAACAAAGCTGGTTTGATGAAGTCTTCAGCAATCTTTGTTCTGTAGAATGGGAAAAAGCAAAGGAAGAAGTTTCTGAAATCCTCTATAAGTGGGGACGTTTTCTTCTCGATAATGGAAAAGCAAAAGAAGGGCTGGAACGTTTTTGGGAAATCTATGAAAAATTTTCTGAAACCAGATGGCATAGCCAGGTTTTTGAAGAACTTGTAGCCCTGGAACAAACAGAGGATATGGTATTTGTTCCAGAAAACACCATCACTCTTGTACAAACGGCTGAAGAATATACGGTTCGCCCTTATTTTATTGATATTTATCCTGTAACTAACCTCCAGTATTTTGAATTCATCAAAGATACAGGCTATCCAACACCTTCCTATTGGATTGGAGACATATACCCCATTGGTAAAGCTAATCATCCTGTTTCCTGGGTATCCTATGAAGATGCCATTGCTTATGCTTGTTGGAAAAACAGACGATTACCAACAGATATAGAATGGGAAAATGCAGCCAAAGGACCAGAAGCGCTCCTGTGGCCGTGGAGCAACCAGTATGAAGCTAAACGTTGCAATTGCAAAGAATCTGGTATTGGAGATACAACCCCTGTTGGCAACTACAAAACAGGAAAATCTTTTTATCAATGCTACGATTTCTCTGGGAACGTATGGGAATGGACAGATAGCTTTTACGATGATTCTCGTAATTATAGGGTTCTGAAAGGTGGTTCATGGTTCACCTTCGAAGAATTTACCACAACAACCTACCGCTATTTCGATTTCCCAGACAGCAGAAAAGGAATCTATGGCTTTCGCTGCGCAAAAAGCTTCAGTAGGCCTAAAAAATAGGTGATGAGACAACCTTCAGAGAAATCCCTGCGTCTTTTGCTAATAGAGACTAACGGAATCGAATCATTTTCCGTGATCCAGTTTAAGGGTATTGACCAAAGACGCAGGGATTGCTCTGGCGTTGGGCTTTTGAGCAGACATGACTTTTTCGGCGCAACCCTGAGGCTACAATTTGTCGGCAGCTATCTTTTTTTCTCTTCGGATAATTACTCCAAATCTTTCCAGCTCTTTTATTTTCAATAGAAATGCACTTCCTGTATATACAAGAACTCCTAGCAATATAGGAATCGAAACAGCCATAAGGCGTTGCTTCAAAGTTTCATGATATACGAAAAAACAAGAAGATACTGTAACTGCAATACTCATAATGATGTTACATAATATACATTTAGAAAGAAAGATACCAGTCCCTTGCCAGGAAAGAGGAATTTTCTTTTGCAGCAAAAATAGCAGACAAATACAATGAACCAAAGCACCAAAGGCTGTCGTCATAGCAAGCCCTATCTCCTGGATGAAAGGGACGATGATGATGTTCAGAACTATGTTGCTCAGCATAATCACAAAGGCAACCATAGTGGGTGTTTTGGTATCGCCCAAGGCATAGAAAGCGCGAGACAAAATTCCCAACAGGATATAAAAGCAAAGACCGCAGCTATAGGTGAGTAAAACGTAAGTCGTTCTCATTGCAGATTCAGATGTAAACGAATTATGCTGATAAATCAGAAAAATAATGGGTTTGGATAGAATCACAAGGCCTAAACTAGCAGGCAAACCTAAAAATATGCAAAGTCGTAAAGCTTCAGGCACAGCATTTCCAAAGCGTTCTTTTTCTCCTCGAACAGCATAGAGGCTAAAAACAGGGAAAATAACGGTAGAAAGGGAAGTGCCAAAGATCGAGAGAGGGAATTGCATTAAGCGGTTGGCCATATATAGAACCGTTACAGCTCCATCCCCTGGTATCATGAACCAGGCAATCACAGAATCCATCAGGGTATTGACCTGGACTACAGCAGCACTGAAGAGAACAGGAAGCATGTTGATAAAAATTTTTTTTACCGCAGGATTGCCATAAGAGAATTTTGTATCAGGAAGCAGTGGCATACTGCGTGCTTTTAGAAAAGGCCATTGCAAAGCCAACTGTACAACGCCTCCTATAAGAATGGAAATTGCCATGATATATGCCCAGGTTTCATGGTCTTTCTGGCACAGCGGAATGATGAGGAATATTCCTGCTATCCAGATAAAATTCAAAAGCGCGGGCGCAAAGGCTGGACTCCAGAAATGTTGCATTGAATTGAGCATAGCCCCTGCAAAAGCTGCCCAGCATACCAGCAAAAGAAAGGGCATCATGATAGCAGATAGTTTTAAGGCAATGCGGTTTTTATCGCCTATATCATCCCAAAGTAAAGCTAACAAGCAAACCAGTATACCCACAAGAACCAATATCAAGAGAATTGCAAAAAGAAAGGTACCTGTTTGCTTCGCTAGATTTTTTGCCTTTTCTTTTCCTTCTTTTTCTAAAATTTCGGTAAAAACAGGCAAAAAGGCAGCAGAGAAAGCCCCTTCACCTAAAAATCGTCGAAAAAGATTGGGAATAGTGAATGCCAGCACGAATGCGTCCAGAACCATTCCTGCTCCAAAAAGAGAAGCCATAGCCATATCGCGTACCATGCCCAAAATACGAGAAGCAAGAGTACTCATGCCAACAATGCTTGCAGACTTCAGATAGTTATGTTTTTGAGACATCAGAGCGATTACTCCTTAGGCTTGGGAAGAATTTCAAACACAGTGATTTCAGGTCTTGACCAAAAACGTACTCTGGGGACATATCCTCCGCCTTCCATTCCAATGCCTCTATTGACATAAAGCATGCTATTCCCTACTGTATATAAACCAGATTCATATTTTTTCCCATGCGCTGCAAGAGTAATCAAGGCACCATAGAAAGGTAGTGCGATCTGACCTCCATGAGTATGGCCGCAAAGGTAGAGAGAAACAGGGGCATTGCCTATTTCTTCTATTAGATCAGGAAGATGATAGAGAAAAATGCGAAAATCCTTGGATAAGGAAGAAAATTTTTGAGGAAACGCAGGAGCATACTGGCTGATTCCCAAAATCTTTATGCTTTCGCCTCCCTTGGTGCAGGAAATATCCTCATGGTTCAATACTCTAAAACCTGTTCCAGCAAAGCGATCTAAATATGTCCAGCTTATATCCCAGTTTCCTAAAACAGCGTATTTGCCATAAGGAGCTTCTATTCTTGCCATAGTATCCTGAAATACTTTCAGTCCTTCAGGGCTATTGATACAATCCCCTGTAAAGAGAACAATATCAGGCTTCAGATCAGAAATTTTTTTTACCAAGCTGTCTTCTGCCCGAACAACAGGATCACAATGCAAATCAGAAATATGTATGACTCTGAAACGGGTGTTTTGCAATTTCTCTGTATATATTACGACAGTCTTGGTTTCTATCCAATATGGCTCAATAAAATAGCCATAAGCCATGCAAAATATACCTGAGATAGCAAGGGAATGCAAAATCCAATATTTTTTGAGATATAAAGTTTTTTCCCCTTTTTTAGATTTGATGAAAAATTTCACTAAAAGCAAAAACTCTAAAGCATATACCAAAAGGACACAAACAATAAATACAAAAACAGCCATCATTTCTTCATACCTCATGACGATTGAATACTCCCTTCTTCCTTATAGAGAGAAATGCCTCAGTCAGAAAAACGTGAGCATTATACATGTTAAGTTTCAACATATTGTCTTGCAATAGATTGCAGCCGTCTATTTAGGGCAAAAATTTATATCTCTTTCTTCTTTAATAACTGATAGATTGCTTCTAATGCTGCTTTTTGTATCTGGCAATCCTGACTGCTTGCAAAGCCAAAGAGTATATTGAGCTGTTTTTCCTTTCCCATAACACCTAACGCTTTTATCAAGGCTACTTTTATAGAGTCTGCTAAAGTATGAGATTTTAGCAAAATATCTTCTAAAATCGGTACCATATCCTGCCGATGAGTTTGAAGAGATTTTTCTATGGCTAAAAGAAGAGATTTCTGGTCTATATCTTCTTTTTCTTGCGGTACTATATATGGCACAATAGTACTCGCCATAGCTAAGAAGAAAACTAAGAGTAAGCCCTTGAGATTCTTTGGTTCACCTTCCCAAAAAAGAGATATGATTCCACTTTTTGACATAGAAAACATCATAAAAGATAAAGCGAAGATCATTCCAAGATGTGCTGCCCAGAGAATGTCGTGATAAACGCTAAAGTATAGAACCCAGACTATAAGCAAAAGCAAGAAAAATAAAAAAAACGTTGCGCCCCATTTCCCGAAAATTTTCTTGAGACTATTTTTTCCCACAAAACCCCAAAAAAAACATGGCAATGCAAATACCAGAAAAAAGGAACAAAACAAGACTATGAAAAAAGCCAGCTTTGTCAAATCCTGTATTTTAAAAGTAGAAAGCTGAGATGATACTTTTTTGAGTATAAGATAAGGATCTTCCTGGAATCTGGAAAAAAATTCTTTAGCTTCAGAGGAAAGATTCTGTGCATGAGAAAGCTGCTTTTTTAAAACAGATTCTACTATATTTCTATTTTTTTCTGACTTTTTGGCTATTTCATAAAGAGACTGGAATGCCAGAGAATGGATTTCTTTATCTTGAGAATGAAGCACAGAAGAAAGTAAAATCTCCATAGTTGCTTCCTGAGAAGATTTTATTTCAGGCATAAAACAATAAAGAAAAAATCGAATTAAAAAAATCAGACATACCCAACCAAACCAATGCTGAAAAAAAAATGCAATTCTTTTCATAGGAGATTTTCCAATTTACTAAAGAGAGCCAGACTGCAAAAAAAATGACAAAAGTAACGCCCTTTAACTCTGAGAGAAATTTGCCCTTCTAAAGGCTTATTTGAAAATGTAAAAATTTTGCACCACGAAGGCCAAGAAAACCAGGAAGGCTATAGTTCTTAAAATTTTTTCTTTGTGCCCTTCGTGGTAAAAAATTTTGTAGTTAAATTTTGAGTTAAGGGGTTTTTACACAAGACTCCGTAGGAAATCCAGGCTAAAGTGGATTTCTATGGAAAATTGCGGGAGGAAATCCGCAGGGCGAGCGGAGAGGTTCTCGATCTCAAGACCTACGAATCCGATATGCGCCACCTGATCAAAGAAAAAAGTCACTTTTAAGATAGGTAATGGGATTCCTTTCAGATATTTGTCAATGAGCCTCTTGTTCTTAATCCTAAGAGAAAAACAACTTGAGATAGTGTCTTACCATTTATTTTTTTTATTTTTTTTGACTAGAATCTCAATATCTTTTCTTTAAAAGAAACACAACCAAAAAGCATATCATTCCCATCCAGATGTTTGAAATTTCAGGAACAATTTGCTGGATTTCAGAAAAGGTAAGTCCATGATTATAAATCTGTACATCGTCTATAACACCTGCAAAAAAATAGGGAGATGCACCACCGCGGCAGGCAATATATAAGTCTGATGTATTGGTTGTATCTCCTGATGTTAAATCAGTGCTTGTGCCTTCTAGAATACCATCAACATAAAGACTTACATTATTCCCATTTTTTATAAAAGCAATATGGTGAAAGAATCCATCATTGATGGTTACAGAAGAAGTGACACTGGACTGAGAGCTTCCATTCCATCTAGCACCATAAACTTGACCATTTTTTGAACTTGTTTGATTAAAATATCTTATAACAAAAGGATATCCCTCTGTTCCTGACCATTTTTCTAGCATCATATTGGAAGTTACTGTAGTTGGCTGTGTATTGTCTGGTTTTACCCAGAAAGAAACGGAAAAATTTTGGGTGAGGCTAAAATTAATATGAGCTGAATTAGCAATGCGTAAATAATCCCCATTTCCATTAAAATAGTAAGCAGAATTTGCATTTCCAAATCTGTCATAAGTTAATTGGGGTGAACCATAGATAATAGCATTGTTTGCATAAACTGCATCATTTGTATTACCATTAAAATCATAGTGTGCAACAAGTGTTGCTGGCAGCTTTATCAATAAAACAAAAAATAATAAAAAATAAATTTTGCCCATTTATTTCTCCTAAAAAATTGTTCAATTTTTGAGGCTTGTGTAAAAAGTCTTTTAATAGTCGTTATCGTTATCTTTCTCTTTCTCGTTATCGAAAAGCATCCTGTTAATTATAAAGGATTTAGATAAAGAGAACGATAATGATAAGGATAACGAAAAAGATCTATCAGGACTTTTTACACAAACGTCAAATTTTCTTAAAGAAATAGAATAAAATGCAAAAGCCTAGTATCCAAAAACAGGATGGTTCTGGGACGGGTACAGATGCCCCTAAATAGGCAGCAAAGTTTTGTACCATATATTGGATTTCTTGGGTTGTGCCAGCAGTAAAGATATCAATATCAAATCCAGCAATCATCCTTACATTACTTTTTCCCTGTATATCGCCAAAATCCCAGGCTATAATAGTCCCCACTCCAGAGCCAACAGAGGTTTCGACAACAAAAGTACCGGTACCTGGAGAGGTAAAGGATGAAGTGTTGTAGAATTTTATTTGTGTCCAAGGAGCAGGAGTCTTTAGTTCAGCCATGGTAACAGGATAATAGACTTGAGCAAGGATGTTGGCTTGTCCCGATAGCGTCCCCCCTCCTAACGTGGCAATGGCAGGGATAAGGGTGTTGTTTCTACTACTATCGAAAGCTCTTTGTTCTCCTCCTAGATATAATCGGCCTCCATTGGAGAGATATGTATTGAAAGCAGTAACATCAGTAGAAGTGAGATTGGTATCATAACGCAGATCCCATACCTGGTTATAAGCAGAATAGTTGCTCAAGGTAGTGGTACCACCATTAGTCACTTGATAGCCTAAGTTTGTCAAAATATTGATATGATTCATTGTATAGTTGTTATGCATGATGTATATAGAATCTGCATAGACAAAAATAGGTAAAAAAGCGATAATAATTACAAGAAAATAAGTTATGCGCATATTGGCTATCTCCTTACATTTTTTTATTAAAAAATTAAAAAAATTATTTTCAACCTCAAAAGAAATATTTTAGCAAAGCTCAAAAAAAATAAAAAGGAAAAAATTTATTCCATTTAAAAATCAGGTTCTCTGGAGGTGGGCAGATGTCTAAAAATTTTTGTTTTGCAATGGATTGAGCCGCAGGGTTTCTCTAAAAATGCCTATTTCTGATCTAAAATCGGATTTTATAGCAAGCAAAATAATTATTTTCATCTCTATTGTTTTTGCTAGACTTTTCAAATGTAAAAACCTAAAATATAGTTGTTGAAAGCGGATATACCATTCTGTAAGCTTGACTTCTCGCTTGATTACTTGGTCTAAATGGACTGTTTTTATATTAGGAGTGAAAAAAAGTATGAAACTTTCGGCTTTTCTTGTTTTTGGTATTTGGATTACAATATTCTTAGTGAGCTGCGAGGACAGTGGAGTTGAAATGAATAAGGGAACTGTATATGGGCTGGTTGATGATGGAGAAAGAGCTCCAATAGAAGGCGTTGTAGTGACAATAGCTTCTTTGAGCAACACTACTGATGCCAATGGTCGTTACATCATTCAAGATGTCCCTATCGGCCTACAAACTATAACGGCAGTAAAAGACGGTTATCTTGTTTACAGGTCTACGATAAAGGTATTGCCCTGGGAACCTTCCGAAAATACTAAGGATATTGTCTTAAAGTTAGCAAGTGTAAAAATATATTGGACTAACTACGATAATAATACCATCTGCAAAGCGAATTTGGATGGTAGTGATCCTGAAAATATTACACCTGCTTCTTCGGTTAATAGGCCATGGGCACTGGCATTGGATTTCGAAGCTAAAAAAATGTATTGGAGCAATACCCAAAATAATACCATATATAGAGCCAATCTGGATGGTAGCAATCCAGAGAATATCACACCTGCGTCATCTGTATCTTCCCCTGTTTATATTAGAATAGATATCAATAATAAAAAAATGTATTGGATTAATTCCAATACTAGTACAATCTACAGAGCAAATTTGGATGGTACAGTGCCTCAGAATATTACTCCTGTTGCATCGGTATCTTCACCTCTTGGAATAGAATTGGATATAAACAACAATAAAATGTACTGGACGAATTGGGGCAATCATCGTATTTACAGGGCCAATTTGGATGGGACAGAGCCTCAAAATATTACTCCTGCCACTTATGTAAACAGGCCTGGGAGTATTGCATTGGATTTTACCAACCAGAAGATGTATTGGACTAACAGAGAAGGAGATACATCAAAATCGTTATATAGGGCCAATTGGGATGCTACCAATCCTCAAAATGTTACCCCTTCTTCCTCTGTCATCAATAACCCTTCAGGTATAGCAGTGGATGTTTATAATAATAAAATGTACTGGACAAACTATGGCAATAGTAGTCTATATAGAGCAAACCTTGACGGGACGAATCCTCAAAACATTACTCCTGCTACTTTTGTATCAGGACCAGAGGTTATAGTAATAGCTCCAGAGTAGGATATGGGTCATTTAAAAAGATTCGATTCCGTTAGTCTCTATCTCGGACAAGCCGAAACCAAAAAGGTATTAATCACGAATGAGACGAATATACAAATTACGCGAATGAAATTTTTATAAAAACTATTCGTGCCATTCGACCATTCGTCTTATTCGTGATAAAAATCTTTGCTTTTTTGGCAAACATCTTACTTCTTAGTTTCTATAGGGATTTCCTGGAAAAGGGCGATTCCTGTTTCCCTGCTTCGCATAAAAGAACACCATAAGGTAATTCTATCCTGGCTTGTAAACAGAAACGCTGGCCTATAGACATTGGTGCAGGGAAAAACAAAGCGTTGAAGCACGGGAGTCGGATTTAGATCAAAGGTGGTATAATCATTCGCATTGCTTCTGGCCATAAAGAGGTCAAAATTCGAGAGAGAGGGAAAATAGTCGCCTGGGTTTGCGCCCTGGAATTTCCCTGCAATCAGAAGATATATTTTTTGGTTGAAGGGATTATGCAATGCATTGATGTGCCAGGAACTAAAGGGAGCTTCTTTCTTCAAGAGAACAGCATGTTCTTCTTTTTGTGCTATGTTTTGGATATCTTGGATAGAGGATTTTCTAAAAAAAATACCATGAACACAGGTATCGTTGCTTTTTCTGACATAGAAAAGCATGACTTCTTTGTCCAAAAGAACAAAAGAAGGAGAAAACCAGGCTACATCAAAGCTCTTTTGTTCCTGGAGAACCCAGCTATGAATCTGTTTCCATTCCAGATCATAGACCATGAGGTAGACTTTCTGTAGCATAGCAGTTTCGCTGGTTTTGGTTTCATTGTAAACCATATAGTATTTATCTTCGTAGCGAAAGAAATCAGGATCGTTGTTGTAGGAATAGGTGTAAGGGGTTCCTTCTAAAGAGGGTGTATCCATGAGAGGAGTGAGGTTCTGCTTTACAGGGATGGGTTCAAAAACAAAGCCATCTTTGCTTCGCAAGACACTTGGGTTTTCCAAAAAATCGTTGCAGTAAGGATAAGGAGTAAAAACCATTTTATAATAGCCATCTTTATCCAGGAAAACATCAGGATGCAAAGCCTGGTTGGTTCCATCGTAAGTAGGAAGACATATATCGCTATAGTTTGCGCTCTCGTAAAACAGCAGAGCATCCTGTTCTGCCATGGCATAGGGCACTATGCTTTTCCAAGTTTTTTTTGTGGAAATTTTTTTCTTTAGGGAAAGCTCTTTTCCTTCCAGAGCATAGATTTCCGCTTCCCCTGATATAGCGTCATACAAAAGAATATTACCAGCCCCAAAGTTGCCAGATACGATTTCTTTCCAGCCCTTTCTGGTTTTGAAAGTTGATATGCTTACAAAAGGTTCCTGCTGAGAATCCTGGATGGCTAAAAGCTCCCATTCCCCGACATAGGGATCGTACAAAAGAATGCCTTCTCTATAAGCACTATATT
This sequence comes from uncultured bacterium, assembly GCA_938003875.1. GTDB lineage: Bacteria > Planctomycetota > Uabimicrobiia > Uabimicrobiales > JABWCH01 > JABWCH01. The sequence goes on along the minus strand of CALKWO010000414.1, from coordinate 30,092 downwards.
CAATAGATACGGAAATTATAGACTTCCATGTTCCTCTCCAATCTGAGAAGGTATTCAGGATTTTCGCATTATAGCCTTCCTGCTTGCAAGGCAAAAATCGGACAATGTCTGCCTGGGATTCCTGGTCATCATATCGCAAAAGCTCCTTTTTTTGATCCAGTCCCAAATCTATAATGGTAAAGGTTTTCCATCGGTTGTTCCAGTCATACCATTTACCAAGAAGCTTTCTTTTGGAAAAGCCTTCTGCAAGAGAATATAGCTCTGCATATCCTGCCTTATCGCCTCCAGAAGGGTCATAAAAAAAGAGTTCTTCGTTTCCATCCCCATCTATATCCAATGCAAGGATATCTTTCCATGTATTGCGAGAGGGGAAAACAGACTCTTCTTTCCTGGATTTACAATCCTCTTTCACCAGCAATTCTCCAGCCTTGCTATCATAGTAAAGCAAAAAAGGCAAGGCATTCTTTCTTTGGACAGCAACAATCTTTGTCCAGGTATCTCTTTGCTGGCTTTCGGCGTATAGTTTAAAAGAATAACCATCCTGTATCTGGTATATCTCTTCCTTTCCTCTCTCTTTTATCTCTCCCAAACTAAAGACAAGATATACCATCATGAATAAGCTAAAAAGTATTTTTTTCATAAAGTTATAAATTTTCAATAAGAAAAAAATTTACCGCTGCGTTCTCCGCGTCTCTGCGGCGAAAAATCTTTACACTTTTGCACGAGATTTCACTTGGGTATTGAACGAAGACGCAGGGATTGCGCTGGCGTTCGGCTTTTGAGAAGACAGGGCTTTTTTCAGCGCAACCTTGCGGCTACAATCTATTCAAGCAGTTTCCCTGGAAATCTATTATGGAATGCTTTCCTGTTATTTCCGTGATCTGAATTTTCGTATACAGCAAAAACCACTCTGTCAAAGTCATCTGAAAAATCAGACTCTAGCCATCCTGCAAATGCATCGGCAACCGTGTCCGGATCGTTGCGGAAAACACCACATCCCCAAGCTCCTAGGAGAAGATTACGATGGTTGTTTTCTTTCGCTACAGCCAGGATCATTCCACATCGTCTTTTTAAGCATTTTTCGATTTGTGAAGGATTGCCTTGTTTCTGAAGTAAAAATTGTCCTGCATTAGGGGCTGGAGCTGTTATCACTGAGGCAAGAAAAAGTTGATCTGGCGCATCATGGCTGTTGATTCTGAACCATGGTACATTAGGGCTGTAGATAATGTGATCCGTGTATAGAAGAGAAGTTTGCCTGCGGTTTGCTTCATAATATTCTGGCTGAGTGAGCAAACAAGAGTAAAGCCCTGAACATCTTGCTAAATCTTCTTCCTGCGCTTTAGCACCGTTGAGGAATCCGCCTCCGACATTGCGGGCGGATGCAAAATTGAGCAGCACGAGGTCACTAACTTTTTCTTTTGTCACAAGCCTGTGCGCTGAGGCTTGCGTTGTTTCGGAAGAGACTTCGAATTTTATACAAGATTTGCCTTTTCCTGACGACCGTCTTAAAAGGTTGGCCAAATGATCAGGCGTATACAAAAGGGTGTTGTCAACGGCATTTTTCAACTCGTTTTTCAAGTCAATCCATGTTCCAGAAGGATTTATAAATCCTCCTTTTTCCAAAATCAATAAAGTTTCTTTAGCTGTATTTTTAGATGACATAGCAAAACTTTCTATTTTACAAAATAAAACTTTCTTCTGTGTCTCCCTAAATTAAGGAGAACTTATTTAATTCCGATTCCTAATTTCATATATATAGATAGTGTACTAGAAATTGTCCCCTGGCACAATAGGAAGAATATAAAAAATTACTAAAATATCGTCAATGAATCCTAACTATAGAACGTAGATGGAGAATGAGCTTGATTTTTTGATGATATTAGAATTAAGAGATGGAATATCAAAATGGCTGGAAGCTTTAAAACATACAATGATAGATAGTTTTTTCTTTTTTGTAACTTATTTTTTTGTTATACTATGGAATATATTGTAAACGATTTTTTGACACTAACACAATTCTGCGGAGGTTTATCATGTCAAATTTGCGAGATCGTCTGGCAATTTCCCCTAAAACTTTAGAAGAGATCAATTCTTTTTTATGCAATCCTGACAATAAGATTATTTCTGATATTCTGGACATCATTGGAAAATATGGCAGTGTTGAAGAAATCAACCAAAAAGCGCAAAATTCAGCGTTGTTCTCTACACAAATGCAGAGACTAAAAGAGATTTCTTCTCCTTATATCAAGGACTTAGAATGGCTTTCAGAAATGAAGGAAAAAAAAGCTTTTATTTCTATGTCGGAATATCGCAAGAAAACTTTAGGAACAAAGGATGTTGCTTTCGTAAAAGAAGATTATGCTGTTACTTTGGAAATCAGTTCTTGCCAGTATTTTTCTTTTTTAATAGAAGAGGCTAAAAAAGCGATTGACAACCAGGAACTCATGCCAGGCAGGTACATTCGCGTTCGTAATATGAAAGAACAAGAGAAAAACCAGGGCGAGTTGATAGCAATGGGTGCTGCTATGAATATTGTCGGAGCCAGCTTTGTCGAAAGTCTGGATACGAGAGGAACAGACGGCTCCAACGTTCATTTAGGTGGTCCAGAAACCATTACAGGCTATTTTGGTGGAGTGGGTCAGCCCAATGAATATGCTCTAAAATGGCTGGATGAATTTTTGTATTACTATACAAACTATGGAATACGCCAGGTTTTGAATATCAATCCAGGCACAGTTCTTGTCGGCTATTTGATCCATCGCCTGGGTATAAGCAATGAATTCAAGATTTCTGTATTTATGGGAAATGACAATCCCTATTCCGTGCTGTGGACATTGATGACAGCTAAGCTTTTTAGCAGAGAAGATGGAAGTACACCTCTGATTGGCTTCAATTTTTCTAATTCTATAAACAACCAAAGCATAGAATTGTCTGCTATGATTAGAAAATCTTTGAATTTGGAGGATATGGTCAGATTTGAACATCATATTGTAGAAACATATAAGAGCATTGTTCGTCAGCCTTATGATAGAACTCAGGAGCTGGTAGAAATTGCGCCCAAAGTAAAAAATATCAGCGCAAAGCATGAAGGCGGGCTGGTAGAAATAGAAAAACAGAGAGAACACCCATCTGATATACTGGATTATTTTATGCCTTTAGAAGATGTCAAAGCTAAAGGTTTATTCCATGCCATGCTGCAAAATTATCTGGATAAACATGATGCTCTTAATCATACAGCACAAGAGCTTACCAAACAAGGGTTAAGCGTTATTGCTGCGAAAAATCTTCACTAATGAATATGACTACGATACAAAAAATATTCGCAATTGCTATCTTTTTTATAATCCTTTCCTGTGAGAATGCACCCAAAAGGCCAGAAATACAAAAAATGCTCGGCCAGGAGATGTGGCTGACAACGAATCTGAGGGTTTTTGAGGGTAAAAATATCTATTGGCAAAACTATGCCTATGGAAAAATACTCTCTTGGGGAACCAGTGTCCGTCTCGTCCAGAGCAATTCAGACACGATTCGTTTTGTAGACAACCAGAGCAATGAATTTATGCTGCACTGGCGCAGAGATGCAAAGAGCGAATGGGAGAAGGAAATGCCCAGATATCTGAGCCAAGAGAATCTCCAAGAAACCATCGAATCCATAGAAGAACCATGGAAAACAGCCATATCTTTTGGAAATGTACAAAGAGGAATGTCTAAGCAAATGGTACTGTGGTCAAGAGGATATCCTGTCTTTCCTTCGAATTATGAAAAAGAAGATGTGTGGGTTTATTATGAAGACCAGGCTAGACAGACTCTGGTTTATTTTGAAAACAATATAGTAGTACACATCGTATCTCCTTAATTATTCTAGCTCTAGCAGAATCTTTGGTAAAGGATCGAGACGATTTCATTATGAAGAACACGAAGAGAAGAGTGTAAAGAATGGTCCACGAAAAACACGAAAAGCACGAAAAAAAATGTTCGTCTATTTTGTGTTTTTTGTATAAAAAAACTTATAAATAAGCCTGTGAAGGTAGAAAATATTAGAATAGGAATTCTTACATCAAAAAAGGATTTAATTATGAGTAAAGTATTGCCTTTGGTTTTGATAGTTGTGATTGCAGGTGTGCTTGCCTTTACCATGCTTTCTCCAAAAGAAAAAGCTGCTGAGTCTAAAGGGTATCTGGAGTTTTTGCCTTCGAATACCATTATGCTTCTTACTGCCAATGCACCTCTGGAATCCGTTAAAAAAGTCGATTTCCAGAAATATTCAGAATTCTTCCAATCAGCGGGCCAAGTTTTGCCTTTTGATTTTACAGATCCCCAATTTTACCGTGACAAGGGCTTTGATTTTTCTTTGCCTCTGGGAATGGGCATAGGTAGTATAGAAAAACAAACCATGATTTTTTTCTGCGGAGTGCAGGACGATAAGGCATTTTCGTCTTTTTTACAAGAGACAGCCTTTGCTGGACGAAAAATAAACACCACACAGGTCGGTAATATTTCTTGTTTTTCAGTACAGGGACAATTTGGGCCTTCTCCTGATTCTATTTATTTTTTCAAAGATGGTTATTTTGTTCTCTACGCCAGCAGCAATCCACTTATAAGAAGAAATCTGGCACAGGAATTCGAGAAAGATGTCCTGAATTCAGAGAATAAGCTTTCTCAAAATCTTGTATTTCAGGAGGCCATATCGGGGATAAAAGACCAGGGAGATATTTTCTTTTACATGGATTATCCCTCTGTTATAAAGTTTTCCAGCGAGCAAACCAAAAGATTCCAGCCTGAACAATCCCAGATGATGAAAAATTTGGAGAAGATTGCTGAAGACTTTACTTCTCTGGCTTTTTCCTTGAAGCTGGCAGGAAGTGAATTCCAGATGCATTCTTATATGGGATTTCAGAAAGATTCTGAGTTATGGAAAGCATATCAGGGAAAAGGTACAGCAGAAGACCTCTTGCAACAATTGCCCTCTCATCCTCTAGTTTGTGCTGTGAATGCCACAGACATGCAGAAATCATGGGAAATCGCAAAGCCGACTCTGGATATGCTGCTATCTGTTTCTCCTTTAGGGGAGCAATTGGGAAGAAGCGTGGACGAATTTTTCAGCAAGCTGGAAGGGCCGATAAGCAAAGAACTAGGCTTGAACATATCTGTCGAAAAAGATATTCTTCAGAATATACAGGGAACCAACGCTCTGGTACTCTATAATCTTCCAACGCAAGAAAAAATGCAATTCGATTTGCTTCTTGCTGCCAGGCTCAACAACGCATCTAAAATGGCTAATCTTTTGCAGGATACCTTGCAAGCCTTGCAGAAAAAATACCCTGATCTTCCCCTTGCACCTTTTGATACAAAGGGAATCAGATTTTCCGTCCAGAAATTGCAACCTGAAATTTCTATGGAACCTGTAATTTGCATAGTGGGTGATTATCTTCTTATAGCCAGCCGCAAAGAATTGGTAGAAAAATTAAACCAGGGAAAAGGCGGGCTTTTAGAAAATATAAAAAATCAGAAAGTCCTAGATGGCTTCAAAAAAGGTTTTCCCACAACAGGATATGTAAAATTAGGAGAGCTGGTTGAGCAGATTTTGAATATACTGCCTCCTCATATCAAGATGCAATCTGCTTTAATAAGCAATTATACAAAGCATTTTCAGGAATTGGTATGGACTGGCGAAATCGTAGAAAAAGGGATGTATGGCTTTTTGGTGATAAAATCAGATGGCGATTTTTTAGGCCAGATTTTTGATGAAATTATGCTGCAAATGAGCCAGGGTCCTAAGTAAATATAACACGGATAAACCGTAATCAAAAAGAAAAAAATTTACCGCAGAGGCGCAGAGGTCGCAGAGAAAACTTTTTATATTTTTTATTCTACTCTGCGTTCTCCGCGTCTCTGCGGTGAAAAATTTTTACACTTTTTCACAAGATTTCACTTGTAAGTGACTAAGGGAAACGTAGAAATTTAACCACAGAGACAGAGACACAGACACAGTGCCGTAACACGTAAAAAGATAAAAGTAACGAAAAAGCATTAAATACAATTATGTTAGCGATAGAAACACAAAATCTCACTATGGAGTATACTCTGGAAAGAGGGCAGAAAAAGAAGGCATTACAGAATTTGACCTTACAAATTCCCTGTGGAAAAGTTTTTGGCTTTTTAGGGCACAACGGAGCAGGCAAAACAACGACAATCAAGATACTGATGGATTTATGCCGCCCTACAAAAGGTTGGGCCAGGATATATGGGATTTCCACAGAAGTGCCTGCATCCCGAAAGAGTGTTGGCTTTTTGCCAGAAGAACCTGGCTTCTATGACTATCTTACTGCCCTCGAATCCCTCGAATCTTGCTGCCGTTTGCACGGTATTCCCTCTAAGGAAAGCAAGAATCTTTCCCAAAGTGCAATACAGGAAGTCGGGCTGGAAGGAAATGGCAATCGCCCTGTTTTTACTTTTTCCAAAGGCATGAAGCAAAGGCTGGCCATTGCCCATGCCTTTGCCTATGATCCTGATATTTTAATCCTGGATGAGCCTATGTCTGGCCTGGATCCTGAGGGGAGACGCATGCTGCGAGACAAAATGCTCTCCTGGAAAGAAAGAGGCAAGACTATTTTTTTCACATCTCATATTCTCTCCGATGTAGAACATCTATGCGAAGAAGTAGCCTTTTTATACCAGGGAAAGGCCATTGCCATGGGTAAGACCAGGGACTTTCTGAAACAACAACCTATCTTCGTCCATATCTCTCTCCACAAAGAGCAGATAGCAGGTATCGAATTCCCTTTTCCTCTGGCAATAGAGCCAAAAGAAGAAAAAATTGCCATTATCCTTCAAGAGCAGGATAAGATAGAAAAAATGAAATCCTTCTTGCAGGAAAAAAAAATATTTCCTCTTGCCTGGATACCAGAGTATGAAACTTTAGAAGAATGCTATTTTCGTTTGATGAAGGAAAAGCAGGATGAAGATTCTTGTCATTGCAAAGAATAGCTTTTGGGAAACCATGAGAGATCGTATCTTGCGCTTGATTTTTTTCCTCTCCGTGTTCGTCATCCTTGCATCTCAGGCAATAGCCGAGGTCGTCCTGGGCGATAGAATCAAAGTGATCAGCGATATTTCCCTGGGAGCTATGGATTTTTTTGGAATGATTCTGGCGATCTTTATGACATCAGGCTTATTTTATAAGGAAATCCAAAAACGGAGTCTATTTACAATACTTAGCCATCCTGTATCCAGGGCGGAATATTTATTGGGGAAATATTTGGGGATTGCTGCTACGCTCACAGCCTGCTTTTGTTTTATGGCACTTCTGTTGGGAATATTTTTATATGCCAATGGACGCAATCCATCCTGGATGATGCTATGCGCCTGCCTGTTTCTCCTCTTGGGATGCCTTCTGCTGGTGGCAATAGCCCTTTTCTTCTCCACGATACTCTCTCCGATGGGAAGCACTCTGGCTACAATACTTATCTTCATTGCAGGGCGCACTAGCTATGAAATCCAATATTGGGCTGAAAGTTTCCAGGGTATGGGAAAATATTTTTTAGAGACAATGTATTATCTTTTGCCCAATTTTATGTATTTTAATATCAAAATGGCAGCGGTTCATGAAGAATGGAAAGCCATCACTAGACGAGAAATCTCGGAAGAAATTTTTTTCTATGGCATTCTTTATTTTCTGATCTATACATCTTTTGTGCTTTACGGCAGTATTCTGATTTTTCAAAGAAAAGAGCTTTGATTGCTAGATTTTTTCTATCCATGTTTTTTCGCCTATATTTCCAGCAAAAACAGGATATAAAAATTTTTTTTGCGCTAGATGGTGGGCAATTTGTTGGGCAAAGCTATATTTTAAGGGATCTGTACATCCTGAAAGGTAAACAAAGACACAAGAGGATGGAGGAAATTTTTCCAGATAATGGGAAGGCTTGGAGAGAGCATCGGCTACGAGAGAGGGAGTGATTGTGCGATCTTTCTGTGAATTTTCTAAAAGGTGTATTCGATGTACATATTCTTCTTCCAAAGGCTTTCCTATAGCCCCTAGAGAGCATACCAGGATGATATGAGTGGATTCTTTAGGAACAACAGGCTCAAAGGAAGCTGGAATCTTGAAAGGCTTGTTTTTCGATCCATCCGCTTCTACAAGAAGCAAAAAATGCTCTTTTAAATCTTCCAGATATTCTGGCTCAAATCCTTTTGCCTTAAAATCAGAAACCCTTCTGGATACCAAAACCAGAAGGTTGTTCTGCAAATGGGGTAAAATTTCTTCTACTTTGGCTTTTTTTTCCAGGACAAGGAGCGATTCCCCTTGTCCTGAAAAGGGAATATGAATATGGGTCGTTGTGGTGATTACCGAAGGCCAATCACAAGAGGATGCTTCCATAGCCATCTGTTTTATTAGCGTTGACTTTCCTCCGCTCCCAACGACTGAAACATAACTTTTGCTATGAATTTGAAAATTGTCTATAAATTGTTTGAAAACCTTTATCATAGAAGGCTATTTTTTTGGACTGCAATATCGTATTTTGAATGCAACCATCATTCCCGCGATGACCAGAAAGACACATCCTGGCTCAGGAACAGGATTGGAAATATTGCCGATGCTATATTTGCTGGATAGATAGTATTCTACCGTTTGTATGTCTTGCTGGCTAAGCTTTCCAGAATATACAAGAATCTCTGCAATATCCCCCAGAAAAGCCTCGCCATAATTATCTAGCCATCTTGAACCGATAGTGATATTTCTATTGACAGATGGCATATTGCTACCACCTCCTCCATAGGCTACAGTACTAGTGGTACTCGTGATTCCGTTGATTCTGAAGAGTATATCACTGGGTGCAGTGCCTATCACAGAAGTAGAAAAATACACTGTAGAGGGAACGCTCTGATGGCCTATTGTCGTAAAAACGCCTCCTGATGTATGATGATAGGTATTATCGCCATAAAGTAAGAATTCATGGTCATACCCAGTCCCATCCTGGGCAATGGAAATCACTGTCCCTGCTCGATTTTGCGGAGAGTGTACAGTAAATATGGTTGTTTCTGTAAAATTGTAATCACTTGACCCGCTGATAAACAATTGATCCCCCCCATCAAAACGTAAAGTTGCCTTACCATTGATAGCAGAGCTGTAGTAAGTTGGGGTGCTTGATCCTGAAGCATAGGCATCGTGTCCTAGCCCTGATCCATCGCTCCATGTTGTCACAGCAGCACCATTTTGTAGTCCAGTCAGGGAATCTGCCCTGAGCCATAGTTTCAGATTCTGAAGGACAGGATCAGCGAATATTTGTGCTGGAGAAATAGCAAGTGCAATCAAAAGAATCATAATTCCCTGCTTTCCTTGCCATTTTTTATGAACGCTAAAAATGCTTATAAATAAACCAATCATAACAAGCACTCCAGAAAATGGTTCAGGAACTGGATTTCCGATCCCATAGCTAACAATAGATCCTATAGCACTGGGAGAAAGAGCTTCATTCCAGATAGCATAATCGTCTATCATGCCATCGAAAGCCTGAGTCCCAGAAGCACTAGAAGCTCCTATATGGAAGCCTGTTCCAGCCTGATGAACACCAGACTGAGCAAACGTACCTTCACAATTGCCATTTACATAGACTTTTACCTGGGCACCATCAAAACTGAAGGCAACATGATACCAGGTATTGGCTGTCCAGGAATTGCTGGTAGATTTAGCCAGATCACTGACATTGCCATTAATTGTCGTATAGATTCCAATTTTCCCATCGCCTTCTCTGTCGAACGTTATATGAGGCCGTGAATAGCTTGATCCATAATGAAAATCATCGCGTCCACTGCCTGCCTGAAGATTGGCATCAGGCTTAAACCAAAAAGCATAGGTAAAAGCAGCAGTAGGGTGTACAAAGCTTGAGTTGACCAACACATCATTGATACCATCGAACCGCAATGCTCCACCGAATTTCCCCGCGCCTGGCATCCAGTTAGAATCAGAGTTATAGTTAAAAGATGTCAGGCTGGCATTGCTGGAGCCTGTAAAGTCCGAGGCAACAGTCCCAGATGTTTCGTCAAATTTATACCATAAGATAAGATCTGCACTGGCATCTTGGACTGGTATAAATCCAACCAAAAGAAAAAGTAAAATAATATATTTCATATTGTTATCCTTTCAATAAAGCTGATAGAATCTACAATCTATTGCGATGGCATTTATGCCCAGAATATCATAACAAGGATTGCACCTACCGATGCAATTATGTATAGAAGGATGAAAAAGTCGCTGACAGCATAGGAATTAGAAGGAATTTCCAGAGATTGGTATTCTGGAGGTAAAAAAAAATTCCAGGCCCTCTGGTTTTCTTGAGCATCCTCTCTGGCTAGAACGAGGGCAAGAGGGGAAACTCGTTCTGTGTCTGGTGCAGGGGAAAGAGTATTTTCTGGTATGGCGACTATCTGCCACTGGCCTTCTTTCCAGGCAAGAAGTTCAAGGTAGAGAAAAGAATCGGGAATCCCTTGCACCTTGGCAGCTTTTCCTAGTATCTGGCCTTCCTTGATGATGTCTCCAGGTGTCCAAAAAAAACCTGTGGACGGATTTATTCCCAACATCAGATGATAGTATCCCCAAACAAGATCATCCCTTTGCCTTTGAACAAGGATATACCCTGATTTTTCTTTTAAGGAAGACTGGATTTCTACGATCTGTCCATCTTCAATGGCAAAAATTTCACTTTCAGCACGAGCGGAGATCCACAATCCAGAAAGTTTTTCTGAAGTTTCCTGAGAAAAGGCAGCCAGAAGAGGATGCGCTTTGTCTCTGGGGGAAAGAGGCCATAAACCGCCAGCAGCCCGAATAACAAAAGAGCCTAAGCGCGTTTTAGGCAGAAAATGCCCTGCTTTATCCTGGATACCTTCTGCATAGACTATGGCATCCCCTTCAGGATGTTCTCTGGTTATCATGCACTGCGCCTGCCAGGTATTTCCTTTATTGTATTGGCAGGATATAGGATAGGCTTTGCCAGCGAGTTCCATCCATACACGAAGAGAAAGATTTTGTGGCAAACCAGATAGGGTGTCCTTGATATCCAGTTCTATTTTTACGATGCCTGTTTGTAAAAAGCCAGGGGTTATCCTTGCATTCCATTGAGGAGCAGAGCGATCTATAACAAGAGAAACGGATCTGCTCTGGCCTGTATTGCCAGCCTGATCCCTGGCCTCTGCTACCAAAGAATAGATCCCTTCGGAGAAACTACGCAAATCCAGAGTTATATCTGTATTTTGTTGTGGATTTTTCCAATGCCCCAGTACAGTCTTATCTAAAAGAAGTACCGTCTCGTCCAAAGACGAAATACTGTCCTTGCATTCTATGGCGATTTTCATAGTATCCAGGACAATACAAGGATCTGGCGTAATGAGAGAAACTTCGGGCGCATCTTTGTCTATATGAAGCTTCACCGAATCGCATTTGGCCTGATTCCCTGCTTTATCCAGTACAAAAGGAGTAAGGTGATAAGTTCCACTTTTTTCTATTGTTATGGAAGCTTTCCATGTATCCCCTTCTTGATAAAGCGGTACTTTCTTTTCTTCTATCCAAAGTTCTACAAGTTTTATTCCCGATAGGGCATCCTTTGCTTTTATTTCTAAAGGAAATGTTCCTGGTAAATATTTTTTTTCAGGGTACCTAAACTCCACCAGGGGAGGCGTTATATCATACACAATTTCTATGGGCTTGCTCTTTCCCCTATTTCCAGCAGAATCTCTGGCTTGGGCAACCAGGACATATTTCCCCTCTTCTGGTACAACGAATTCTGCTTTCCAGATTTTTTCTTCTTGTTGGAAAGGGATACAATTTTTTTCCTTTTGATCCACCACAGAGTAGCATACATCTGTAACAGGGGAATCATCCAGGACATGGATATACAAAGAAACATTTTTACTGGCAAGATAATCCCCTGTTGGCTCGCTCCATTCCAGGATTGGATTTGTGCTATCCACCTGTGCGGGTATTTCTATTGTATTTTTATTTCCCAGAGTGTCTGTAGCTTCGATGATGATTGTATAAAGTCCGTCGCTTAAGTCCTTCCATTCATAAGAATAGATATCTTTTTCTTGCAGCAGTTTTCCTTTACCAGAAGGATACCCTTTCAAAAAAAAATCGATTTTTTTCAACTCCGAGCTTATTTTTACCTGGCAAAGCAAGGAAGCAGGAAAGGAAGATTTGGCTAAAGGAGATATGACCTGAATCAACGGCATTTCTTCCCTTTTTTCCTGACTTATCAAACTCTGCAAAAAAATGATACAGAAAAAAATGCAATAGAAAAATCTTTTCACAAATCTTTCCTTAAAAATTTTCAAGAAGCAAAATTTTGGGGGATTTTTTCCAGAACTTCAGAAAGAATGGTATCGGGTGTAATTCTTTCTGCCTCGCCTTCAAAATTCAGGATAATCCTATGCCTTAAGGTTGCGAATGTAGATTCTTTGATATCGTCAAAACTCACATTATATCTCCCTTTTACCAATCCTTTAATTTTGCCTGCCAGGATTAGCCCCTGTGCGCCTCTGGGAGAGGAACCATAGCGTACATACTGTTTTACTCTCGGCGTTGCATGAGAGCTGGAAGGATGGGTCGCAAGGACTATGCGACAGGCGTAGTTTCGAACATGAGGTGCTATGTAGACTTCACGAACTAGCTTACTATATCGCAAAATGCTTTCCTGGTCTAAGATTTTTTGTGGTTCTATCTCTATATTTTCTGTAGTGCGTTTTAAGATTTCTTCCAGGTTTTCCAAATTAGGAAAGGGGACGAGAAGCTTGAAGAGAAAGCGATCCAACTGGGCTTCTGGAAGGGGATAGGTTCCTTCCATTTCCAGAGGATTCTGGGTTGCCATAACAAAGAAAGGCTCCTGGAGCTTTGCCGTGACTCCTGCCACAGTTATGCTTTTTTCTTGCATACATTCCAAAAGGGCGGATTGTGTTTTAGGAGTAGCTCTGTTGATTTCATCAGCAAGGATAAGATTAGAAAAAATAGGACCAGGCTGAAAGCGAAAAGAACGCTTGCCGTTTTCATCTATATCGATGAGGTTTGTACCAATGATGTCTGCTGGCATCAAATCAGGAGTGAATTGGATACGGGAAAAGGGTAAATCGAGGACTCTGGACATAGTCCGAACAAGCATTGTTTTCCCTAAGCCTGGGACTCCTTCCAAAAGAATATGGCCACCCGCAAAGAGTGCCACTACCGCATTTTCTACAATATCTTCGTATCCAACAATCATTTTTCCAATTTCAGAACATAGAGCCTTAAAGTCCTTTTGAAATTTTTGGGCAAATTCTGGGGGAATGCTGTTTGGTTTTTCCATGGATTTATGTCCATTCATGATGATGGTTGTTGAGTTTTTTACCCTAAACATCCTATTTTTCTTACTTCCTGTACCAATTCCTGATTTTCTTTATACCATGCAACGAATCTTGCAATTCCTTTTTCTAAAGATGTTTGAGGCTGAAACTGGAGCTTTTGTCTGGCATTTTCAATATCTGCAGAAGTAGTGACCATATCGCCTGGTTGCATATCCACCATACGAACTTTTGCCTGACATTTTGTTTCTTGCTCTAAAATTGCAATGAGCTTCATAACGTTTTCTGGATGGTTATTTCCTAAATTAAAAATTTCATAGGAAGAAAGATTTTCTTTAGATAATGCAGAGCGAATTCCATTTACTATATCATCAATATAAGTAAAATCCCGAAAATTATTTCCATGGTTGAAAACTTCGATTTCTTTGCCAGTCGTTATAGCATCTGTAAATTTCCAAATCGCCATATCTGGTCTACCCCATGGCCCATATACAGTAAAAAATCGAAGCCCAATAGTTTGTATAGAATATAGATGCTGGTATGTATACGCAAGAAGCTCGTTGGCTCTTTTAGTGGCAGCATACAGGCTAATAGGTGTATCTACGTTTTGGTTTTCATGATAGGGGACTTCTTTTACATTCCCATATACACTAGAGCTGGAAGCATAGACAATCTTTTTAGTGGAAAATTTTCTCGCTGTTTCGAAAAGGTTGATAAAGCCTTCGAGATTGGATTTTTGATAGCTAAAAGGATTTTTCATAGAATAGCGTATTCCAGGCTGTGCTGCCAGATGGCACAAAATTTCAGGCTGGTATTCATGAAAGCATCTTTCTAAGCCTTCTTGATTGCATAAATCCAAATTTTTCTCTATAAAACCAGAATATTCTTTTAATATGGAATGTCTTTTCTGTTTTAAGACAACAGGATAGTAAGGAGTAAAGCTGTCTATTCCCAAAACCTGATGGCCTTCCTTAAGAAAGGATAAAGCAAGATGAAAGCCAATGAATCCTGCTGTACCAGTGATGACATAAAGCATAATTATCCTTCATCTAAATTGAAATTGACATGGAAAAGTAGATTTTTGACACTATATAATAAATCACAAATCCTTTTTTTGTCAACCAAGATATATTGTAAAAAAGGATTGAAAAAAAATAAAAAAAAAGGTATTTTAAAAGAGAATGCTTCTAAGGTCTTAAAGTCATGTATTAAATACGCCCGCTTTAAAATGAATAAAAACCATTTTCCTGCTGTCTTTATAAATAGCGAAATTTTTCTGAATTGTCAGGAAAGGAATTTGGGCATGGTAGACAATAAATATGGTAAAAGAATGCTCAAGAAAGCGCGAGCGCAAGGCTGGCTTTCTGTAGAAACTAAAGCAAAATTTGAGAGAATTATACAAGAAAGACAAAATGAATCTCAGGAAGAACTTTTTGAAAAACTTCTGAAACATAACATACTTAATGAAAACCAGATAGAACAACTCAAGGGAGAATTGCAGGCAGAAACTTTCTATCACATGGAAGTCACCACAAGGAATTCCATCTTTCATATCAAAGACCTCCATAAAAGTTACAAAACACCAGAAGGAGAATTTCATGCACTGAAAGGGATCAACCTTACGATATATCAAGGTGAAATTCTGGGAGTTCTCGGATTTTCAGGTTCAGGAAAATCTACTCTTTTGAACATTTTGGGTTTGCTGACAACACCAGATCCTGTAGGGGAAATCTATTTCAATGGGGCAACCTACACGGAATTAAAGCCAGCGCAAAGAGATGCCATGAGGAACAAACAGTTCGGCTTTATTTTCCAGGAATCCCATCTTTTAGCCCATCTAAATGCTATAGAAAATGTAGCTTTGCCTTTGAGATTGCAAAATATTCCAGAAATAGAGTGCCTGGAGCGCAGCAAAGAAATGCTGCGTAATTTTATGACACAGGGAGAAAAAGAAAAAGAAAAAATTTTCTTCAGTAAAAAACCTGCGCAGCTATCGGGGGGACAAAAACAAAGGTTAGCAGCAGCCAGAGCCATGGTTCATCATCCTCAGGTTATTTTTGCCGATGAACCAACAGGCAACCTGGATTTTGATACAGGCCAGATGGTCATGGATATTTTACTCAAGGCTGCCAGAGAAAGAGATACTACTGTCATACTTGTCACTCATAACCCAAGCCAGGCAAGAAGATATTGCAATCGTTTTGTCTGGATGGAAAATGGTTTGCTAAAAGGACACCTTTCTACAGGAATGGAAAGTACAATGCGCCTTATCAGGCAATTGAGCGGTAAAGATGTTAAAATAAAATAACTACAAAATATAGGAGTCGAATAGGATGATAAAAAATAAAATTGTTTATCTTCTTTTTGTATTTTTATTTTCTTCCTTTGTTCTTTGCCAGACAAGAGTAAGATTTACGATCCCCCCTCGTGGGACTCTTCCTATAGAAAAGAATGGTTCGCCCTTGATCGTTTCTACTGTAAGGAGCGATATACAGGTCATTGGATCAGTCCGTTTTCGGGCAGAAGGAATGGAACTTTGGAGTCCTTACTATGTCTATCAGGAAATGCCTGATCATTACTATCTAGGCCTTCCATCTCGCAATGCAAATGATTTAGGGCTTGCTGAACATATCGGATGGGTAGAAAAGCAATATTTGCTAGATGCTTCAGAAGCACTGCGTACTCCTAATAAGATATATCGCAGGATTATCGTTTTCGACAATCGCTATCAAAACAGGGTAAATATCTATTCTGCTCCTTTGCATAAGGCAGAAGAAGTTTCTAAAACGCCTCTGTTTTCTTTCTTCTATATATACAAAGAAACACAAGACTATTATTTGATTGGTGTATCTCCCAGAATTGAAATCGAAGACAGTGGGCTGGATCTTCTAGGCTGGATTCATAAAAAAAATTGCAGAGAGTGGAATACACGTCTTGCGATCAACTATAAGATGGAAAATCAGGCTTTTCGTTTGAATCAGGAAAAGGAAAACAAGGAAGGTTTGGTGAGAATATACAAAACACTGGAAGATGCAATCAAGCAGAATAAAGAGTCTGTTATCGCCAGTGAAACAGAAAATAGCCAGTGGCGATACAATATGCTGCGCTATCCTCTTTTAGAGAGTGAAAGCCATCAGCAAAACAGACTTTTTCAAATCGCATTTTTAAGTGGAGATAAAAGCGACAGCACGCAAAAAATGATTTCCAAAATCAAGGAAGAAAAGGAAAAACTCAACAAGCTGGATATCATGTTCCTTATTGATTCATCCCTAGGATCCCCTACAAGGCAGAAGATCATAGAAGCAATAGAAAAATCCAGTGATACATTGTTTGAATCGAAAAAAAAGGCACAGATGGATGTTGCCTGGGGGCTTTCCTTTTTTTATGATTTTGAAAAAGACAAGAAATATCCTTATCGCAGAGGAAGACTCTTTGAGCCTTCGGTGGTGAACATATATGATTTTACTTCCAACATGGAGCGTATTTCTCGTAACATCACCAACCAGCCATATCATGGCAATCGCTATGAGCCAAAGTCTCTTTATTACGGTCTGGATATGGCACTTCATCAAAAGGCAAGATGGAGAGATGGAAGCACTCGTATTCTTTTCGTGGTAGGAGTGACAGGCAATCACGAAAAAGACAGTCCCAGAAACATCACACAATTGATAAGCGACGATGTTCTGGACAAGCTGCAAAAAGAAGGCGTGAGAGTATATGGAATTCATTTTGAAGAAAAACAAAACGAGAGCAAGCTGAAATCTGTCCAGGATTTTTCCAAAAATATTTTAGAAATCACGGAAAAAATGGGGGAAGGCGGTTATTTTCTAGTTTCTGCAGCAACAGACGACCACAGGGAAAAAACTTTTTCCATGCTGAATCTGCTACGTCTTTTGTTTGAGAACACTTTGCAAGAGATATCTTTGTTCGATCAGGTTCTGAGCGATATGGGAAGAGGATTTCCACCAGAAGAAGCGGAAAAGAGATATGGGGAAAGCTGGAAAGAAATGTGGAACAAATTCCATCGTCTTGTTTATCTTCGCTCTATTGAGCCTTTAACTGAAGGCAATAATAAAACCACGATATTTTTACCTGATTTGAAAAAAACAATAGAAAACTTTTTGAAAAGGCATGATATCCAGCTTCAGGATCTTAGAGAAAAGGGAATTTTCTATGATAAGGGATGGGTATGGGAAACGCATCCTTCTTTCCATCTGCAGCAAATTCAGGTTTGGCTCTTAATCGACCAGATGGAACTCAGTCGTCTGATTGGATTTTTGTCCAGCTTGCTACTGCAACTAAAAAATGCTTCTAATCCACAACAATATATGGAAATCTGGAAAACCTTATTAAAAGCGACATTTGGTATAGATACGATTCCTTCCAGCGAACCTCTGGACAACTTGATTATGCAGCATACTGGATTGCCTTTCATGAATGGACTTCTAAACTATACTCTGGATGATTTTGTCCAGAAAGCACGCACAGGGGACTTCCGCAGAACCGTTATAGAAAGGCTGGAAAATACATGCAATATTCTATTCCTGGTGCTTCAGGAAAAAGAATTAGAACAAATCACCACTCCACAAGGTGTTTCTATGACCCAGACTAAAAGACGCTGGTGGAGTGAAGCAGGAAGTGATTTACGTTATTCCTGGCTCGAAGTAGAGATGTTTCCGTAAGTGTTGTAAAAATTTTAGAGATTAAATTTGACAAAATAAAAGAGATACTGTTAAATATGTATAGTTTTGGAAATTTTTTTGCCCAGTTAATTTCTTGCATTTCATAAAAATTGATGTTGACAAAGACATTTTCAAAGCTATCATAGACAAAAGTTCTCTTTTTTTTTGGCAATGAAAACTATGTAATCTTTTTTTTTGTTAAGTTGTCGATGGATATGGTGGGCTGTCAGGCCTGTTTCCTGAACCACCAATTCCTAGAATTTGACAAGCTTCTGGAGGGTTATTATGAAGCGAATTTTATTTTTCGCTCTATTGTCAACTTTATTTTTAGGATTCGGGTTGATGGCCCAGGATATGAGTGAAGATAATGTTCCCTATTCTATTACACTAGATCCTATAGCAGATATCAATCCCGTCAAAACCCAGCATACCATTGTCGCTACTGTTTTAGACAAACAGGGCAGACCTTTGGCAAACCAAAGAGTAGAATGGATTCTGGCTCGCGCTCCTCTTGCCGTTGGTGATATTGTCGAACACGACGATATGAATTCCATTGTAGGCAGTGAACAGAAAGTCGTAAAATTGGGCAATCATTATACCATAAGCTATACGAACCAAAATGCCACAGTATTGACTATGGGTACTCCTGACACCAGAGATGATGTACCTGTTGGCGTTGGACAGACATGGCTTACTATTACTTCTCCTGTAGAAGGGGAAACCCATATTATTGCTTTTTGTCCTGCTATCAAAAATGCAGACAACCACAAGACTTTTGCCATCAAATATTGGATTGATGCAAAGATTCAGTGGCCTGAAGATGCTGTAAACAAAGTAGGAACACCTCATACTTTTGTTTTTAAAATGACAAAGGCATCGAACAATGCTCCTCTCGTTGGCTATCAGGTAAAATGGGATTTACAACAAGCCGAAACAGATCCCGCCGCCTATTTAGGAAATGATCCTGCTAAAAGAGTAGAGCAAGGCCTTACGAATGAACTGGGGGAATCTTCTGTTGTTTTGAATCAGCTCAAACCTCAAGAAGGCTCCAATGTAGTGAAAATTGAGCTAAGAAAACCCAATGGTGAGCTTCTTGCTACACGTACCGTTACCAAAAGATGGATTTCTCCTAAAATCATGGTTCAGAAAACTGGGCCTATGGATGGGATTCTTGGCGAAAAGGTCGTTTATAACATCGAAGTTTCCAACCCTGGTGCAGCAGATGCTAATGATGTAGTTGTCAAAGACATTCTGCCCGATGGTTTCTCTTATGCAGAATGCTCTGTGCCTCCCGACGATGTTCAGGGAAAAATCCTGACATGGAAGCTTGGCACTTTAGAAAAAGATGCTGTAAAAAGAATGGCACTCACTGTAAAAGCTGATCAGGTAGGAACATGGGTCAATACTGTAGATGTTACCAGCCGTGAATTCCCAGTCCAGACAGCCAAAGCAGAAACAAAGATCGGTGCACCTGAAGTTTATATCATCAAAGAAGGGCCTGCCGAACTGCGTAAAGACAATCTGGCTAGCTATACCATTACTGTAAAGAATACAGGAAATGCAGTAGCGAAAGACGTTGTGATTCATGATGAAGTACCTGCTGGTATGAAATATCGTGATAAACTGGACGGTTTCCGCTTAAGATGGAATGTAGGCGATCTCAATCCTGGACAGGAGATGAAATATTTCTATACATTGGAAGCCGTGAATACAGGTGTTTTTATCAATAATGCAAAAGTGTTCGTCAAAAACAAAGAAGCCCACAAGACAGAATTCAAGACCACAGTCATCGCACCTGAGCTGAAACTGACAAAAGAAGGCTCTATGCGTGTGTATCTTGGCAAACCTTCTGATTATACTATCACAGTCAGCAATGAAGGTAATGCTATTGCTTATGATATGGTAGCAGTAGATACTCTGCCTAAAGAATTGGAATACATTTCTTCTGAGCCTAGAGGCACTTTCAAACCAGCTAAGGGTGATGAGCTTGCTACAATTACCTGGAAACTGGGTGACATTGCTCCTGGAAAGAGTATTGTGCTGAAACTCGTCACAAGGGCTAATACCGTAGGAACAAGTTGCAGAAATGCAGTCAAACTCAGAAGCGATTCTCAGGAACTGCCTAAGATCCAGCCATTGGAAGCCTTTGCAGAAACCAACATCATGGGTATCCCGGCAATGCATATCAACTCTTATGACATTGATGATCCTATTGAAGTAGGAAAAACTACAATCTACGTCATCGAAATCAGAAACGAAGGAAGCAGTCCTTGCACCAACGTTATTCTGGAAGATCATTTGGATGATGAAGTAGAATATGTATCTGCTAATGGCCCAACACCTCATCGTGCTGAAGGCAATAAAATATTCTTTGATCCTTATCCTATTTTACAGCCTAATGCAAAACTTGTTTACAAGATAACCTGCAAAGCAGTAAAAGAAGGATCTGCAAAAAATACTGCTGTTTTACGCTATGACCAATTCAACAAACCTATCATGGCAGAAGAAGGAACCAGCGTTTACAAGTAGGCCTTTATTGTATAGATAGTGCATTAAAAATAGCTCTGGCTATGAATTGAAAAATTCATAGCCAGAGTTTTACTGAAAATATGTTGCTAAAACATTTTGCAACAAGAATTAAAGAAAACACTTTATTTGCATTTAATCAATGGAAAGGAAAGAATCTATGAAGTTAATAGCTATTTTCGTAGTAATTTGTTTGGCTTTTACAGCTTGCAGCAATACAACAAAAGATCCTAAACCAGTCGTTCCTCAGGAAGAGCAGAAAAAAGTAGAAGAAGTCAAAGAAGAAGTCAAAAAAGTAGAAAGCGTTCCTCCTGTAGAACAGCTTCAGCCCGTAGAAGTGAAGACTGTTGTTCCAGAGACACCTGTGGTTGTTCCCAATCCAGTAGAAGAAATTAAAAAGGAAGTTCCTCCTGTAAAGAATTTTATACCTTCTGGCCCAGAGCCTATTATTGAAGAGATTGCTCCTGTAGAAGTTCCTAAAGTCGAAGTTCCTAAAATAGAAGAACCCAAAGTCGAAGTTCCTAAAGTCGAAGTTCCTAAAGTCGAAGAACCCAAAGTCGAAGTTCCCAAAGTCGATCCTCCCAAAGTCGATCCTCCCAAAGTCGAAGAACCTATAGATGATTTTGAAGAAGATTTTGCCAAAGAACCTGTCAAAACACCAGAAGAACCTAAAGTAGAAGAGAAACAACCTGTTAAGGAAGAGCCTAAACAGCCTAAGGAAGAACCTCAGCCTCCAGTAGAAGAGGATGATTGGGAATAGCATTTTCTATAAGAGAACCACAGAAAAACGTTGTTTTCCTGTGGTTCAAAATTTTTTTATTTAGGGATAATAACGAATTGGGTGTAAGATTGCTTTGGTCTAAAAGGCCTGTACATACTAGCCTAGGGCAATGTCCTGGGAAAGTGAATATAAATTAGCGGAAGATATGTAAGAAAGTGTGAATAAAATATGCTTTTGGAAATGGCAGGTAAAACAGATATAGGTCGACAGAGAACTCGAAACGAAGACCATTTTTTGATTATGAAGGAATATTCCCTGACGGCAGTGGCAGATGGGATGGGCGGACATGTAGATGGAAATATTGCAAGCCAGATAGCTGTAGATACTCTCATGGAGAAATACACAACAGAGTATCAGAATCTTTTGGATGAATTTTCAGGAAACACAGAGCAGCTTCTCCTTGCTCAAGAAAAATTTTTGGCAAAAACAGTTCAGGAAGCGAACAAAAATATTTTCGCCAGAAACCGTGGAGCTTTTTCTTTAGAAGGAATGGGAACTACTATTGTAGCCCTCCAAATCTCTCAAGGCTATGCAATCACAGCCTGTGTTGGAGACAGTAGAATCTATTTGCTAAGAAAAAATAGCCTGGTACAACTCACTCAGGATCATTCTCTTGTAAGTGAGCTATTACGATATAATATTATTGCTACAAAAGATTTACAGAGACTACAAAATAAAAATATTATTACGCGTGCTTTAGGTATGTCGGAAAGCGTTTTGGTAGATACCAATACTCATGAAATCCTTGTAGGTGATATTTTTTTACTCTGCTCTGACGGTCTTACAGATTTAATGACAGATGAAAAAATTTGCGAAATTCTTGCTCAAAATCAAAGTGATATTAGCCTCGCTCATGATTTGCTTATCGATGAAGCTAACCATCTTGGTGGCCAGGACAATATTACGGTAAGCATTGTAAAGATAGTTGAATAATTCTTTACTGACACTCAAGATCGAATTGTAAAAAATGATAATACAGTTTTATAATAAAATAAATGAATGAAGAATGAATGTAGAATTAGTCCAACCTTTTGTCCCTCCCTTAAAAAAAATTGCTTTTATTACTTTGGGATGCAAAGTCAACCAATATGAAACCCAGATAATACGAGAAAGCTTTCCTGCAAATCTTTATGAAAATGCTCAAAATAATGATGAAGCGGATATTTTCATAGTCAATACATGCACAGTCACCTCCAGAAGTGATCAAAAAACGAGAAAAATCATTCGTAGTTTAAAAAAATCCTATCCAAAGGCCTTTATCGTAGTTACAGGATGTTATGCGGAGCGTGCAGCTCAAGAGCTACAAGATATGCCAGAAGTAGATCTTGTGATAGGAAATAAAGAGAAGCAAAATATTGCTACACAAGTCCACTCATTATTCTATCCATCTTCTTGTTTTTCTTTGCAAACGGAAAAAAATTTTTTGCATTCTTCTATATCGAAATTCCACGAACACACTCGTGCTTTTCTTAAAATACAAGATGGATGTGAGGCTTTTTGTTCTTATTGCATTATCCCTTATGTGCGTGGTGCTGTAAAAAGTAAGCCCAAAAATTTGGTCATAGAAGAATGCCAAAAACTTATTGTGCAGGGAGTAAAAGAAATCGTTCTTGTTGGTATACATCTTGGGCAGTATGGTAAAGAGAATGGGGAATCGTCCTTATTGCCTCTTTTAGTAGAATTGTGTGCGCTACAAGGAGATTTCAGGCTACGTCTTACTTCTATAGAAGTTCATGAAGTCACGCCTCTTTTAGTGGATTTCATAGCGTCTCAACCCAAGATGACACCTCATTTGCATATTCCATTACAATCAGGTGACGACAATACCTTAAGAAGAATGAATAGAAAGTATAGCACAAAAGAGTTTTATGATACTTGTGAAATGGTACGAAAGAAATTGCCCTCTCCCTCTATTACAACAGATCTTATTGTAGGCTTTCCAGGGGAGAGCCAAGAGGAGTTTGAAAATACAGCTTTGTTTTGCAGAAATATAGGATTTAGCAAGATTCATGTTTTCCCTTATGCCGATAGACCAGGCACTGTTGCCTCTAAAATGCAAGACAAGATCTCTGAGGAAGCCAAAAAGAGCAGAGTAGAAGCTTTATTACAAATCTCCCAGAAATCTCAAATTCAATACCTGGAAACTTTTTTAAACAAAAGCGTCTGCGTTTTAGTAGAGCAAGAAGAGAAAGAAGGCATTTTTTCTGGGTTAAGCGAACATTATATTCGGGTTCATTTTCCTGGCAATAAAGAAAAAATTGGACAATTTGTATCCGTAAAGATTATAGGAAGAGAGAATGATTACTTAAAAGGCATCCTGGAATGATATACAATGGGAGGATTATCTTGTGCTTTTTTTTGCTATCCAGCATGCTTTTTTCTCAGGATGAAATGAAAATCAGAGTGCAAATCTTGGAAAAACAAGTCAGAGAGCTTACAGAAGAAGTCTTGAAACTTCGCAGCTCTTTAGAAAATCAAGAGAAGACAACAGAAAAAATTCTTCAAGAAAAAAATCATCCTCCGTCAAAACTTTATGAAGAGTTAATTGCCTCTTTTCATAACGAAAATAAAGAAAATGAATTGTATACTTTCTATAGAAGTTTGATCCATTCTGAAATTTCTATTGGAGGTTACTTAGAAACCCAATTTCAAGCACAAGAGAGCAAAGAAGAGGAAAGCAGTTTAGACTTATCCAGTTTTGGTTTTCAGTTGAAGTCTTCATGGAATACTGTGTTCTCTGTGGATACAGAAATCAAAATTTCTCGTCCTGAGAGCATAGAAATCATTCATGCATATTTGCTTGCATCTATCAATGATTACTTGAATTTTAAAGTAGGAGTGATTCGGGTTCCTTTAGGAAGGTATAATCTACTTTACTCTCCACCTGCGCAATCTCTAGGGGCAAAGCCTTTTTTTTATGAATTTTTTTTGCCTGCTGTATGGAGTGAGCCTGGAATTTCTTTGTCAGGCGAATGGACAGAAGGTATCCCTTTCCATATTCGCTATGAAATGCTTTTGTCTAATGGATTAGGAAAAGAAAGCTTTCAGGGCTTTATAGGAAACCAAGAGGCCATACAAGGCCTCCATGAAGATAATAATACTGATAAGCAGCTCACATCCAGGATAGAAGTTTCTCCTCAATTTTCTGTAGATATTCTTGGCTTGTATTTTGGAATCTCTGGTACTATTGGAAAATATGATGAGGAAAATAAAGAGCAGTATAAGGGAATCTCTCTGGATCTATTTTTGCGAGTAGGGCCTTTTTCGCTCATAGGCGATTATGATCGTCTGGAATTTTCAGCAGAATACATCCGTTTTTCTGTGGAAAGGAGCAAAGAAACCCTGGATAAATTTCCTAACACTGCATCGTCTATAGAAGGAATTTATTACCAGATAGACTATCTTTTTTTTCCACAAGAATGGAGGTCGAATTCTTTTCTCTTTGGAGAAAAAAGTACATTTGCTTTAGCACTACGCTACGAAAAAATACGTGTTCATGCATCTCCGTTTACAGAAACACAAGTTTGTACTATAGGTTTTCACTTCCGCCCTAAAGAGCAAATGGTCTTTCGCGTAGAATACAGTTTTATTGAAGAAATAATACAATCGAAAAGCGACTGGAACAACCGTTTTTTAGCCTCTTTTGCTACTTTTTTTTAAATTTTTAAGGGAAAAATCATGGCAGAAAAACAAATAGAAAATATTGTAAATGACGTGCAAGAAATAAAGAAAATGATGCAAAAGCAAAATACAAAAAAACGCAAATTTTACCTCGGCATTTTAGGTTTTCTGGTTTTTGCAGGCATGGCATCCACAATCGGCATTTTTGGTTCAGGTTGGGGTATTGGAGGCCTGGGCTTTGGAAACAGCAATGGTACGTCTTCTGGTGATGGTAAAAACACTACGAATGAGCCTCAATTGATGCCTGCTTCTGGGTATAGCTTTTCTTTAAAAGCGGACAATATTCAATACAAAGGGCGCGTCATTTCTTTAGATGAATTTGCAAAACATTTGAATGCAGCCAGCCAAAAAAAAGAAAGAGTAGACATTACGATAGATGCCATCAGCATTACTTCTTCTTTTAAATCTCAAATAGATAAAGTTCTCGAACAATACAACGTAGCACCCAGTATTACCATTATCAGGCCAGATCAAGAATAGCGTCCATCGCTTACTTTTTAGGATAAAAAAATGGAAAACGAGTCAAAAATCGAAATCACTTACACACTAGAGGAAGCTCAGAAAAAATTTCGTAGCAATCCATTATTGTATGCTATGATACTGCTTGGAATTATAGGACTTTTATTTCCTTTTTTGGGCTGGCTGATGCAATCTCAGGACATTCAGGATTTGGACCAACTAAAAAGCGATCTGGAGAATGTGCAAAATGCTTATAAGCGAGTCTATGGCACGGTAGAAAAAATTGTCAGCGAGGAATCCTACCGATGGAAACTTTCTGATTATGATCGCAAACTGTTAAAAAAATTGGCCCAAGAGAAGAGAAATGCGTTCGTAGAATTTTTTAGCTTTTTGTATTTTCTTATGCAAGGCTGCTTTTTCTTGCTTTTAGGTATTTTATTAGAAAGAAGAATTTTCTTCCCCAGGCGCATGATGCCAAAAGAAACGATCAAAAAATTGGAAGAAAAAATGCCTGAAAAAGTGGAAGAAAAAACGCCTGAAGTTCCGATATCTGTAAGCAAAAGTACTCCAGATCCCATGCCTGAAGTGAAAATTTTTGAGATGGCTCCAGAAACTATAGAAATGCCAAAAATACCCGAATCATCTCCTGTCAAGGAAGAGCCAAAAAAAGATGAGGTGTAACTATGCTTGTTGCTATATTGGTTGGAACTTTTCTATTCTTGTGTATAGGATATATCCTCTATGGCAGATACTTACAAAAAATTTTTGCTATAGACGATAAAAACAGCACACCAGCTCATCAAAAAAAAGACGGAGTGGATTATGTTCCCTCTCCTTCCCTGGTATTATTAGGCCATCATTTTTCTTCCATTGCTGGTGCTGGCCCTATTGTGGGGCCTATCATTGCAGGATTGAGCTTCGGATGGCTTCCAGCATTGCTATGGATCCTTCTAGGGTCTGTTTTTATTGGTGGAGTGCATGATTTTAGCTCTCTTGTAGCATCCATACGTCATGAAGGAAAGAGCCTATCTGAAATCTGTAAAAGGTACATGAACCCTCTGTCCTATAAGCTATTTCTGACTTTTACCTGGCTGGCTTTGGTTTATGTAATCACTGCATTTGCTGATCTTACAGCAAAAACATTCGTAGACGATCAGGGTGTTGCCTGTACTTCGCTCCTTTATATTTTTCTAGCGATAGTCTTTGGTTATTCCTTATATCGGCTGAAGATTTCTTTGTTGGTAAGCACTATCCTGTCTGTAATACTTATGCTAGGGGCTATTGTTTTTGGACAATACTATCCTTTATCTATAGACTTTTTATCCAATCCCTTGATTAGCATAAAGCAAACCTGGTATTTGATCCTGATTCTATATTGTCTTGTAGCCTCTGTTACCCCAGTATGGATACTCTTGCAGCCCAGGGACTATCTTTCTTCTTATCTCTTGTATTTATCTGTAGGAATGGCAACGATTGGCCTTTTGTTCGGGGGCTTTTCTGTAGAATATTCTTCTTTTATCGGATGGAAAACCAAAGAATTGGGATACCTTTTCCCTATGCTTTTTATTACAGTGGCATGTGGTGCATGCAGTGGCTTTCATTCTCTTGTAGCAGCAGGAACAACATCCAAGCAACTCTCTCTGGAAACCGATGCTAAAAAAGTAGGCTATGGAGGCATGTTGATCGAAGGTTTTGTTGCTGTGATTGCATTGTGTACTCTTATGATGCTCAGCAAAGAATCGGCATCATCTTTAAGCGATCCTTTGAAAATCTATTCTCATGGTATGGGAAAATTTTTTAGTGTCATAGGCATATCAGAAAAAATAGGTCAATCTTTTGGTTCTCTTGCTATAGCAACATTCATTTTAACAACTCTGGATACAGCAACAAGATTAGGACGATATGTTTTCCAAGAATTTTTTTCTCTTTCCAACAATCGCTTTAGTCGCTATATATCTACTCTATTGACACTTTTGCTTCCTATTGCTTTTAATTTTATTACTATTAGCGATAAATCGGGAACTCAGATTCCTCTATGGAAAGCGATCTGGCCTGTTTTTGGAGCTACAAACCAGCTCCTGGCTGGACTGGCCTTGCTTGTAATTATTGTCTGGCTCAAAGTCAAAAAGATCCCATATACTTTTGTTCTTTTCCCTGCTATCTTTATGATGATAACAACGCTCGTTGCTCTTGTTCTATTACTTACCAGCAATGTATCCGTTTTGATTGCCAGTATTGCCATGATACTCTTATTCCTTGCTCTTTTATTGCTCTGGCAGTCCATCAAAATATGGAAAAACTAATTTGCCACTAAAATGGAAAACATATACCACCACCTATTAGGCGTACCAAAAGAAATAAAAAATCCCAACTATTATGAACTCTTAGGAATAGAAGAGAATATCCAGCAGAGCCTTAAGATAGAAGAATCTTACAGGGAACAAATACAAAAGCTGCAAAAATTTGGAAACAATCCCAAATACAAAGAAACCATTCTATTCTTAAAGGGAGAATTGCGTAAAGCTTGCAATACTTTAACAAATTCTACTTTAAGAATAGAATACAATCTTGTGCTTTCCGAAGAAAAGGTAGAAATTCTGGAACAAGAGATCCATCTGCTTTTACTTAAAGGTGAGTTATTTCCTAAAGAAATACAATATATTCAAAATCGTGCAGAAGAATTGAAAATATCACCCTTACGAGTGGAAAAAATACTCCGCTTTAAAGGGAATCCGATTTCTATAGAATACCAAAGCTTCTGGAAAAGGAACAAACAGGAATTTATTTTTTTGATTCTTCTTTCTTGCATAGCTGTGCTTTGTATTTTAGTATATTTCTATTTTGTAAAAGCAGAAAATTTAGAAAAGAAAGTACAAATTTTAGAATCCAGGCTGCTTTCCAAAGAGCAACAAAAGCCTGATCTTGCTCACAAGCAGAGTACACCACAAGATCCATCTTCCGATAAAGAGCAAAAGCCTTTACTTCTACCTAAAAATTTTGCTGAAATGATCTATATTCCAGAAGGGGAGTTTATCTTGGGAAGCGATAAAGGAAGTGAAGATGAACAACCTGTGCGCAAAATCTATCTGGATGCTTATTATATAAAACGCTATGAAGTTACCAACCAGGAATACCAGGAATTTGTAAAGGATAGCAGCTATCCCATTCCCTATCTACCCAAAAAAGAAGCAGAACCCTTTAACTGGGATCCTCTGAATAAAATAGCTCCAGAAGGGAAATCAGACCATCCTGTTGTTCTTATAACCTGGTCTGATGCCATGGAATATTGCAAATGGCTTTCCCGCCGTATTCAAAAAAATGTTTCTTTGCCAACAGAAGCGCAATGGGAAAAAGCAGCAAGAGGAGAAAATGCCCTCTGGTATCCCTGGGGAAGTGAAAAAAATTCAGCCAGGCAGTATTTTGGTAATTTTGCAGCAGGAAACAGCAAGGACAAAGATGGTTTTGCCCTGACTTCTCCTATAGGCAGCTTTCCCCAGGGCGCATCTCCCTATGGTTGTCTTGACATGGCTGGAAACGTATCCGAATGGTGTCTTGATTCCTATGACAAATTTTCCTATCAGGAAATTCCCTCACGCAACCCTTTAGTCGTCAAAGAAGATGCAAGCTGGCCCTGGAAAGTCCTCCGAGGCGGAAGCTGGTATGATTCAGAGTTCTATCTTAGAACAACCTACCGTTATGCTGCAAGATACGACCAAAGCGACATAAGATGGGGTTTCCGATATGTAATTTCCATCAAGTAAATAATAGGAGTTACGCAGACTTCTTTACTCTTTGATAATGAAGGATTCTGATGGCTATCTTGTGCTGCTCTGTCTTACGGAAAGAGGCGAAGTTGCCCTATTGTATCCCAATGGAGAGGCGAAAGACCATCATCTGCAAGCAGGCAAGACCATACAGATACCTTCCAGCGATGCAAAATGGGAAATCCAGATACATCCGCCACGAGGGAAAGAATGGCTGGTGGCCTACTTTTTTGAAAAGAACCCGCTTCAAGGCTATGATATATCCCTATACACTCTCGCAGGACTTCCTGGTAACAGGCAAGGTAGACGAGCTAAACTATATCCCCCAACCTTAAAATACGCCCACCCTGCGGCGGATAACCAGGACAAGAATTTCGGTTTTCGTCTTTCTTTCGTGCCCAGGAATATACGGAATAGCCATAAAAAGAATCAGGATTCTGATTTTGATTTTGACAACAGGGAAAAAATGTTGTAGGATTTTAGCGAAAGCTCAAGAGAATCTTTGGTGCTTTGTGTTTTGCGCATTCCTGGTGAAAGGCAGAATATGGCAAAAAAATTCACATTTTTTCTTATTTTACTATTGACCTATGCCCATTTTTGTGGGCTGTTGGTTGCATTTTGCCAATGCCAAATCACGCAAATTTGCGATTGTATTTTTTGTCCAAAAGACAAAGCCAATCCCTGTAGCAAAGACGCTCAACCGCATCCTGAGAATTCCGATACGCATGATGATTGTTTTTGTGGTAGCCAGGGAATGCGAGTATTCTACAAAGACACACCGCAAATATCCATATCCATTTGATTTTTTTAGGTTGTTTTTTAAGAAAACGCATTTGAACCACAGATGGACACAAATAAACACGGATATATTTT
>CALKWO010000413.1 GCA_938003875.1 uncultured bacterium | reverse complement strand
CGACCACCGAGATCTACACTCTTTCCCTACACGACGCTCTTCCGATCTCACGGATAAAATTCAACGTCCACAGTACCTTTCTTTCTAGCATGGCTAGGAATGCACAGAACACGCGCTACGGTAAAACACCCTAGCCCATGCCAACACACGCGCCACTATAATTAAAGCCCGTGCGCCACAAGACGTGCTTTAATTTCTTGATTCTCTTTGCTAAGTCTTGATACTTCAATCTCTAACTCGACTAGCCTAATAACTATCTCAGTAAGTTCAACACTCGTCTGACCTAGTTCAAGAGAGAGTTTTAATCTTTTTATCTGTTCATCTTGAAAGCATACCATTTGCTATTCCTTCATTGTTTGTTATTTTGGTTACAGCGTCAAGCCATGTTTCTCAGCATAGGCTGCTCTGCCAGGTCAAGACCACCAAGAATTTGTTTGTGCGGTTTTATATAGACAGAAAATTATATTAAATAATATTAATAGCAAAGATAACTCAGTTTTGCCAGAAGAATGCAAAAAAATGGCAATTATAAACAAAACAATGACTATAGTAGCTTGTATCTGGTTTATTTTTTTTAATTTTTTATATATTTCTTCGTATAATATTGCTTGTATTATCCTATTTCTCTTTTTTTCTTCCAATTGCCTTCTTCTATTTCTTTTTTTTTCTTCCGCTTGCCTTCTTCTATTTCTTTTTTTTTCTTCCTCTATTTTAGTTTGAAGGCAAACTACAACACAACCACATTTTTTACATTCTTGTCCAGATATATTCCCACCATCAGCAGAATTGCTTGTCCAAGTCCGTCCACATTTACAACGATATACAAATTTGCCACCCAATTTACTATCCTCCATTAAGTAAAAGCATTTCATTCATAGCGTTACCGCTCTTCTCAATTGGATTGGATACAATATCCAGCGTGAGCAACCAACCCAACGCATCTTTCGAACTGATGGATGCTAGTACCGATGCCAAATAGGTCTAAAATGATGACTGCAGGGAGCGTTTAGCCTTGTTTTCTTCAACAAAAAATTCCATGCCTTTAGCATTTCTTCAAATACGCTTCGAATGCCTTCCTCATCGTCCATGACAAGAAGCATACCACTGCCTTTGGGTATACAATTTTTTTTATTTTTTTTCACAGAGAAAAATGCAGAAAATATATTATACATGAAGCATTTGATAAATGTAACTATATCATTACATTTATCATTATATATTTTTTCTAACTTATTTTAAAATAATAACTTGTAAATTTTTTATTTTTTGATATAATGCTAACAATACCTAGTTGACAGATATTTTTTACCTTTTACTTAACATCTCGAAAAGGAGGTTGAAATTGGAAAAAGAAATTTATATTTATGAAGAAAAATTTAGGATTATCTTGGACAGCTATTTGAATGGGTTGGATAAAAAAAGTTTTAACGAATATAGACATAGATATACATTGGATGATAAAGATATGAATAATTTAAAACAAATAGGGGAGCTTCAAATTATTCCTATCCACCATAAAGGCGAAAAATGTAAAGAAGATTTGTTTTTCATTGGTCAAGAAGGTAAAAATGATGTCGTTTCTGTTAATAAAAATAAATTTGAACGTACTATAGAAAAGACGAAAAAGGATATTGAAGAATATATAGCAAGCCAAGTGCAAAAAGGGAAAAAAATTTATATTCTAAACGACTATAAAAAACATTTTCAAATCAAGAAAGAAAACTTAGAATTTTTGTGGTCTATCTTTTTTTATCTTGTTGTAGAATAATAAGTTAATTAATAAATTAAATCTTTCTATTTTTCTAAAAGACCCTGCGGTAAATTTACTATAGGGCCTTTTAAAATTTTTAAGCTAGAGTTATTTTTTCTAGCTTCAAGCATTCTTCTTTTAGCAAGTTCTTTCTCGATTTCAGGATTTTTTTCTAAAAGGAAAGAAAATCTTATTGTCTATTATAGACATTATCAGTATCGTTAAGTATCATCAAAAAATGTTGTTAAGACAGCTATCTAAAAAATACTAATTTTCAAGCGAGATTGAAAAGCTCAATTGAAAGCCTATAGATATTCATGATGATATATTGGAAGGGAAGTATGAAAAAACGATGTTTTTTCTCTTGACAAGAAAATTTTTTTTTGCTCTTGTAATAAATTCAAGAGATCATATCATAAAAATCTTACAATGGTTTAATTTTTTAATTAAAGTTATTATCTATAAGGAAAAAAAATTTTATGGGAAAACGCTTTAAACATATTCATAGAGACTCTAACAACAGGGTAACTAAAATAGAATATTCGAATGATTCATCCCCATCAGGTGGAGGGGATGCAAGGAGAGGGGGAGGGGGAGAGTTTGCAAAAGTGGGATGTTTTTGTATATTAGTTCTTACTGCCATTGCAGAGATAACGAAAAACGAAGGAGTATTTACTCTTGCGATTATTCTTCTGGTGGTGACTATGGTCGTCTCCAATTGGTAGCCATCCATAGGAGAGAGGAAAGAAAATCTTTCGATGCTTTAGATTTTTTGAAAGCCTGTAGAATCGAATAGATTGCCCAGGCTTTCAGAATCCACAGAAAAAGAGGGGAAATTACGCCCTACAAATGAACATCTTCTATTTTTTGTTTCAATGTCTGCTTTGCTACTTCGCTACCCTTAACTACTTCTTTCCAAACAAGCTCACCTTCAGCTTGTGTTATCTGCCTTGACAAAACAAGCTTATCTATGCTTTCCCTCAAAGATTAATAAAAAAAATCTATATAATCGCTCGTTATTGCTACAGCAGTACTTATCTTTGCATACTCGCCCGATTTGATATTGTTCTCTCGCTGTTTCTTTAGCTATTCTTCCTTTTTTATGCGCCTTTCATATTCAGCCTTAGAAAGATCACTACCCGAAAAAATAGAATAAAAAAAATATGTAACATTTTGATATATAAAAGATTACATATTTTTAAGCACATGCCAATTTTTAGTATCCCGCCCTGCTTACCCAAAAGCAGCCTGGCATCCTTTGCTTTACCAGATATAATACGCCTGGCTGCTCATCTTGCTAGCAAAGCCAGTCTTGCTATCCCTGCTTTCTGGTTGGTTTGTCCCCGATAAAAAAACAAAAAATCCTGGTTATGCTTGTCAGCAAGGCTGGGATCAAAATCTTGGTTGCTTGGATTGCTAGCCTAGCATATTGGGCAGGGCAGCTAGTCCTGCTTCCATTACCAAATATGCCAGTCTGCTAACTCTGCTGGAAAATCAGTCATGTCTAAATCTTCATCCGAATTTTTAAAAAAAAGCAGCAGCATAAACTCCAAGTTAAGTATTTTTTCGCTGGTCTATGTGTGGTTTATGCGCACGCAATTTTTATGTTGTTGCTTTCTTAAAGCTTTAGCTTTATGCTTTATTATGCTTTAAGCTAGCCGTAAGTGTTACAAATAATAGAGTTAGAGCAAAATTTCACGCCAGATACCCGAACTTTTCACGCCAGATACCCGAACTTTTCACGCCAGATACCCGAACTTTTCACGCTAGATACACGAACTTTTCACGCTAGATACACGATATATGAAAAATTATTAGTACGCCAGATGCCCGATATATGAAAAATTATCAGGTAAGTAAGATTTATATTGCAAACTATAAATGCTTATTTTATAATAAGAAAAATTATTTTAATTAAATCTAAATTACCTGATTTTTTGGAATTAAACATGAACAGCAACTTAAAAATGGATATAAATTTTCTTGATAAACCTTTATATTTCTTGAATCTAAAAAGTACAGGCAAAGCTTTTGTGTGGAAAGATATTGATGGATATATTTATCGTAGTGGCTATAACGTTCCTGATTATTTCGACATGTTAATTTTGCTTTATCTTGTTTTAAAATCTCAAAGAGAAGGGTTTAAAACAAAAATAGTTTTAACTCGTTGTGAAATATTAAGAGAGTGCGGCTTGGATATAGGTAAAAAACATTACAAAAGAGTAGAAGAAAGCCTAAGAAGATGGCAGAATGTAAGTATAGACTTTCAAGGCAAATTTTACGATGGAAAAAAATATAAGACCATCCTTTTTGGGATAATTGATGACGCAGAAATTAGAGAAGAAGATAAACGAGTAGTGGTGAAATTCAATGAAAACTGGCTTCTCAAAGTTAAGGAATCGAACTTTTACAAATACCTAAATTTCGAGTTCTACAAGCACCTAAAAAAACCAGTATCCAGGCGGTTGTATGAGCTGATATTGCCCAAATGCTATGATGGGAAGGAGTGGTATATTCATGCAACGAATCTGGGACATCATTTAGGAATAGCCAAACGCCAAGTAAAAACCAGGCAAGGGGCAAAAGAAGTAATGTATGCCAGCGATGTGTTGGTGGCTATAAAGCCAGCTTTCAAAGAAATCAATCAGCTTTCCACAGTATCAGATATATGCCAAAAATTAAAAATCACTCAGAATGATTTGTTTACTCTGAATTACAGGGTGCAAGGCACGAGACAAGATCGCATATTGTACATCAAAAAAGAGTCAGTAAATTCCCCAAATAATAGTGTTCAGTCGCCTGCTCAACCTCTGGAATTTACCGAGTCACCCTTTGCAGGAATTTTGCCTACAATTTGCCAAGAACTCTCATCCAATCCCAATCCATCGCCCGCATTACCAAAAACATATAAGCAAAGTGATAAACCCAAGTCTGCTCCATTGCCTGCAACTGAAAATCTTACGCCCCCATTGTTAGAGCAATACGAACAAGGGATCGCCTGGATAAAGCAGACTGTACCAGATTTCAATTTTCATTTACTGGATGGGATGGAGAAAGAAAAGCTGGCTACCTATTTCCCCAAACTGAAGACAAAGGTAGAAGCAGAGATGAAAAAAGATAAAATAAATAATCCTGGAGCCTATCTTTGGGAATGTATACGCCATCAATGGGAGTTGCCTCTCGACAGCAAGGAAGCCAGGAAGAAAAAAGCTGAGGAAAGGCAACGACAAGAGATCAAAAAACGCCAGGACAAAGTGGAACAAGAACGGAGCAAACAAGAACGAATAGAAGCGGAAGAGAAAAGATTCAAGGAACGAGTCGCCCAGCTAGATGAGGCAGTTAAAGCGAAGCTGTGGGAAGAAGCTGTGTCAATTACGCCCAAGAACATTGTAGGCAATCTTCATATTCCAATAGCATACAGCAGTCTTTTATTAAAGCATCTCAACGAGTTAGGCGAAAATTTTACAAACGATGCAATCTCTCATACTGCCGTGATCAAAGCCGTTGCATTCAATAACAATGGGAAAGACTTATAAAAATTTGTAAAGAATGATACTGATCCTAGCTTTACCTTCCAGATATGCCAGGCTACCAAATCCTGGTATCCTTTGCTTTACCTGCCAAAGCTGCCTGACTTCTTTACAATTAGTCCGTCTTTAATAACTAATGTCAGCTCTTCATAAATTTTTCTATTTATTCTTCCACCATCCAATAACTCGTTTAGTTTTTCTTTAGCTTCTGTATCAGAAATGATTCCCTGGTTAAAAGCCTTGATAACTTGTCCTGCGATTCCACATATAGTGATTCCCAAACTTTTGGCGACATATCGTCCTAAAGTTTCCTCTATTAGCAGAGGCAATCTTAGCTCTAGAGCAAGCTGAATTGCTTCTATTTCCCCTTCATGCAATCTTTCTATTTGTTGAAATATAGTTACATTGGATATATTATGGATCTCAAGTAGGTCTTTAATACCATAATATTGTAAATATTCATCAGCAGTGTTAAAGTAATCCGATGCGACTTCTTTGATTACTGAAGGGGGAATGATAATCTTGTCATAGAGCTTTCTGATAAAATCGTAGCCATTGTTAATTTTCTCTAACGAGATGAGCGGCCCTGTATTACTTACTATAATTTTTAAGTTATTCATAGGATAACTCAAGCTGTATGTTTTCCTGGTTATCTGCCAGAATAGAAAATCCAAACTGAGGTAATAATTCTTCAAAGGAGCGGCGGCTTAAACTAAGTACAGTACATGCTTCCTTTTCAGAAAGTTTACCAAGATTGTATAAAGTAGAAACTAAAGCTTTTTTAAGATATTCTTGTTCTAAACAGACTTTTGGTATTGTATCAGGGAATTCAACCGATATTTTCATAACTTCACCTTTCACTTTCTAGGGGTTGGACAAATAGCTTGATCTATCAAATTTGAAGATCATTTTTGGTTCTAAGTTTATCATCAACTTAGCTCATCTTCACACGATCAAAACAATAATTATGCTGTAGTTCGAAATCCTCTATAGGTTCAAAAAATTTTTCACTCACCCAACCCCCTTTAAGAGCCTTGAATTTATATTTTAAAAAATTTATCAGTGGTTCCCAATTGGCGCAATGCCATATCCAGGCATTATACCATATCTCATTTTGGTGTACCTGCATATCGTTATCAACATCACGTTCTGAGTCTCCAAAGTCTAGTAAACCAACCATTCCATGACAGTTACCTTCTACTAAATCTCCCAGATATTCACATACAAGTGGGAATTTGAGTTTAAATCGTTTCCAAAATGCTTTCCTTCGCCCATCATCTTCCATTTTTCGATTTCTTTGCCAAAAAAAATATGAGTCAACGCCCTCTTTAAAAAATTCTTGGAGTATCGGTAGTATTTCTTTGGCACTATCATTGGTTTCAAACTGGAGTTTCAGATAGTAGAATGCTTCGCCCATTATATTTCTATACTCCTTTGTTTTTAGGTGCAAAACATTTTTTTTGCCTTATCACATACCACACGGTAGAATCATGCCATTTAGCATCTTTATTCCTGGTAAGGATGCCTTGCTCATTGAGGATTTCGGCTATCTTTTTATAGCTCTTTCCATCCCGCTTAAGTCTTTTTATTCTCAGGATAATCTTTTGTTCTTGCTCGTTTCTGATAAGTTTTCCTTTATTTCTTTTATATCCATAGGGAACATGCCCAAGTGAATCCCCAATCTCTTTTTTGTAGGCTAAATTGGCTTTCGTGCGTTCGGAGATAAGCTCTCTTTCCATTTGGGCCATAGCCCCCATGATCGTAAGAAAGAATTTTCCGATAGCGGTTTCTGTATCAATTTGTTCTGTAAGAGAAAAAAAACGAGTATTGCCTTTTTTAAATATATCTTCGATGATGAAGAGTAAATCTTGGGTTTTACGCGATAAGCGGTCTAATTTATAAACGATGACTGCTTCTGTTCCTTTATCTTTGACGATATCTAAAAGTTTTTGTACACCAGGACGATTTAGATCTTTACCTGATACTCCTTCATCGGTAATAATTTCTACGAGGTTGAGGTCTTTTAGTGCAGCAAATGCTTGGATTTTAGCCTTTTGAGTTTCAAGGGAAATGCCTTCTTTAGCCTGTTCTTCGGTAGAGACTCTGGTATAACCGTAAGCTTTAATGGGAACAACAGTGGTATTTTTAATATGATTTTTTACCATAACAATCTCCTAAATATAGAAAAATATTATATAAAATAAAAAAGAATATTCAATAGGTGACCGTCTATTGAATAAATTATCTGCTTTCTTTATACCTCACCTTTGTCTCTGGTACTTTTTTTACCGTATCCTCAACCTTCTTTAATCTCAATAAACAATCCTGAAGGCTCGCTTCTATCCTCTTTAAGCATACAAAGGCTTCATCTATTCTATTTTCAAGCAATGCTACACTTCTTTTTAAAGACGGCTCCAAACTTTTCTTTATCGGCATGCTTTGAAAATATTCATCATTTACTATAAAAGTTCTCCCTCCTATTTGGGCAGTCTTTAGAACACCCGTCTTGATTGCATTATAAATCGTTTGTCTTGTGCAACTTTTTTTCCTTGCAGCATCTGCTATTGTCATTAATTTATCATAGCTTTCATTCATAAATTTTCTCCTATGTATTACTATGTATGATAGATACTATATATTAAATATGCATGATAGACAATATGTATTATAATATATAATTTTTATATTGCCAATAATATAAAAATATACACTATATCAATAGACATAATTTATACTATAAAGTAAACAAGATAAATTTAATAATTTTAGATTGTCTATTGGATTGTGAGTCAGGAAGGCACTTAGCCAGGAAAAGACAATATTGTGCTACAGAAAAAATTAAAGCCAGGTAATCTTATCACTACCTGGCTTTAACCCCTTGCGGGATGAC
>CALKWO010000412.1 GCA_938003875.1 uncultured bacterium | reverse complement strand
GATAAAGATTACGATAAAGATTAAGATTAAGACAAAACTATAATTTCCTATACAGCCAGTTAAAGGGTATTGCCCAAAGACGCAGGGATTGCGCTGGCGTTAGACTTTTGAGTAGACATGACTTTTTCGGCGCAACCCTGCGGCTACAATCTTAACTTAACAGCGTTGGGGCAACACCCTGGGTATAGAAATACACTGGCACAAGTCGTGTGCATTATAATAAAAGTCCAGAAAGGAGCTTGTAATAAGTATATAAAACTATAGAAAAAAATGATCAATAAATCGGCATTTTAAGAACATTTTTTCTATTGAAATTTTAATACTCATAGCGCAACAACGGTTACGCCCATTGGCAAAAAGCTTTCGATCCATATTAGAGGATATTGGCAGAGACGCAGGGATTGCGTGATCTTCGTGTTAAAAATTTTTAGGACATAAACTTTTGAACAAATACCTAGCCACCAACATTAATTAAAATACGACTTAATAAAGGCTCATGCCTTTAAGCCAGCTTGCAATTTTAGGAATAACGGTTTCTGGATCGTTTGGGCCTTGTGCTGTTTCGATGACGAATTCAAAAACTTTCTCTTCTTCAAAAGGAATGAATTGGATGTTGTTCCATTCTAAAAAAGTAATGGCAGCAGAAAGGCCTGTGCGTTTATTACCATCATTAAAAGTATGATTTTTGATGATATAGAACATATAAGCTGCTGCTTGATGGAAAATATCTTTATAGATCACTTCACCAAAAATTTCATTTTTATAGATACGGTCTACGAATGCAAAAGATTGTCCATTGCGGATGCTGTCTTGTATGGAAATTGTTTTGCTGCTCAATCGGATGCATAGTTTATTCAATGCGAGAAGCATTTGTTTATTTATATATTTCATTCCATCAATTTCCTAATCGAATATATAGATTAAGATTCCGTTTTATATGGGTTTCTGCAATCTTTAATGCTACCACTTCTTTATTATCTAACCAGATTCCCTTACATTTTTGGCATATATCAATAACCTGACCGCAGATTTCATGTTTATCCATGATAGTATTATCCACAGGACAATGTAAGATTCTTTGTCTTTCAGGGTGAGATATTGTATCAATCTCTTCTTCTTGTAAGTCGCTTTCTATAAAAAAATGCACCAATTCTACAATCGATTCTAACTCCCCTTCATCGAAATAAATTCCATTGCATTGGGGACATCGGTCTATGATTTCTTGTTGAAGTCGGTTTTCCTGTAATGCAATATTGCATACAGGGCAAATCCTATTTTTTTGCAAAATATATCTCCTTATGGCGTAAGTACCATGATAATAACATCTGCTCCAGAAAGCGGTGTCAAGTTAGCGTCGAACGCTTCCCTTTTTATGGCCTATCAATACACAGATTTTGTTAGAGCCAGTTTTTTTTCTTGAAAATATATTATAAAATTTATAAAATTTTATTGATTTTGTAAAATAAAAAATTTCATGGATGATAAAAAGACAAATGCGCGTATTTAATGGTTAGGGGAACGAACCACAGATAGACACAGATAAACACAAATAATTTATAAGTAAGCAATTTGCATTATACATTAACCACAGAGGCACAGAGGACACAGAGAGCTAAATTTTTATTTGATAATAATTTATATCTTGGATATATTTCTCTGTGTTCTCTGTGCCTCTGTGGTTTAAAATTCACAAAACTATCCAGTAATCACAATATTATAAAAAAGATTTATTATCCGTGTCCATCTGTGTTCATCCGTGGTTCTCTTTTGTCCATCCCCCAACCTTAAAATGTGCCTAAGACAAATAGGTTTTTATGCAAAACTCAGAAAAAAAGGTCGTTCAGTTTATTCATAGACTTTGGTGGCAAAAGGCACTTAGTATTTTTTTTACGAATTTCTTGAATTTTGCGGCAGCTTTTGCCTGGGAAATCAGTCTGGTATTTTTAGCAATCTTTGTCCTTATGCAAGCAGGATATTATTCCTATACAGAGCCATTCTGGCTGCCTCAGCTTTTGCTTTGGATGCTTATCAGTACTTCTTTCGGATACGCAGGAATCCAAATGCTTTTTTCTATTCCTTCTTTTATGGACATTGCTTCTGAGCTAGACCAAAAAGGCAACCATCTGAGCCTTTTTTCCACAGCATATTGTTTTGCCATGAAAAGAGAAAAACCGGTGGGGGCTTTTCTGGCTATAGACCAGGCGCAAGAAAAAATCCAGAGAATACCTTCTTTATTTTTATGGAGTATTCCCTATCGAAGGCTTTGGGCGTTCCTTGCTCTATTCTGTACAAGCTTTCTCTTGTATACTCCCTCGTCTCTTGCTTTGCCAGCTTTGAATAAACTTTTTCCTGTAGCCATAAAAAAAGAAGTAGAGAATGTACAGCCATCTGCTATACCTAAAAAGCAAAAAATACAGCAGAAAAAAGCCCCAAAAAAAGAAAGCCCTGTTTCCATTGCACGAAAGCCAGGCATACCAAAAGAAACACGCCCCAATCCTACTGGGTCTTCTCCCAAAGCACAATACCAGGAGCAGGAAATTCATTCTTTGTTTGGAGAAGGCGAAAAATGGATTTCTCAGGGGTATCTTCCTTCCTCTTCCAAAGACAAAAAGGAACAAGGTAAAACTATAGACATTCCAATCTACCAGAAATTCCAACACCAAATAGAAGACTATAAAAACAATCCATCTCTTCCGCCTGAACACCAAAAAGCTATCCAGAGATACTTTTCTCTACTCCGCCAGGAATAACGATTGCCCTAGCGATAGCAAATATAACCAAGAAAATATAGAAAACTAAAAATAAAAAGGCTAAAGCTAAGGGATATATGGAGATGAAAGGATATTCGTTGTAAAATTCTGTAGGTTCTTGTTGGCTTAAGCAAAATGTAGATTCTATGCCATTGAGAAACAGGAATGAGGATTTTTTGAAATGCCTGCTTTTCTTCCTCTGATATATCTTTTTTTATTCCTGCGATACTATCCAGATTACAAGGAGACGCCTTAAGGAGAGAAGACAAAATTTTTTTTATTCTTTTCTGAAAAGCTACAGGGTATTTCCTGGCAGTCTGTAGTAAATTTTTTTTTGCTATTTCTTCCAAATATTCGAGGTATTCCAGACTTACCTTCTTTTCTGTCATAAAATGATTATCAATAAAAAATGATAGACTCAAATAGGAAATTCCAGTACTTAAAATCATAAAAAGTAATAAAAAAATAATTTTTATTATAAAAGAATCTCCAAAAGAAAAAAATATATAAAAAAAGCATAGAAGAATTCCCAGAGTTCCTGTAAGGATATGTAAAGTGATCCATATATGCAGATGTTCTGTAGTATCTCGCCTTGCTGGTATGGCATAGGATCCTTCTTTATGCTGGACAATCTGTGTCTGATATTCTTCTAAAAAAGAATATGTATCCAGAATATCGTCTCCTTTGTCTTCCGCCTCATGGGATAGAATCCCTTTCTGTATTTCTTCTTGCAGACCCTGAAATTCTTCCATTGCTTTCAGAAAATTTTTGCTCTTTTCTTCAAATTTTTTTTTCCAGCCTCGATAGCACCAAAAAATATAGTATTTTTTGATCCAACAGAGATTTGCTAAAATAACAAGAGCAATGCCTGCCCAGCCTAAAATAGGACGATAGGAAGGTAAAAAATAAAAAGCACATAAAGATCCTGCAAAGAACAATACAATGCCTAAAATAATCCAAGAATTTTTCATGAGAGAGATGCCTAAAAATTTAGGAACAAGAATTAAATAACTTCCACATTTCCTCCCGCAGACTCAAGCAGATGCTATTAACATAGCACTGCTTAGCCTGCACAGGCTCTTCTTCGTGTATTCTGATTGTGTTATAGATAGAAGCTGAACCTTATAAAATAATCTTTACAGAGATAAAAATCTATGGGTTCGATTTGTATAGCTTTCCTCCCGTCAAAATAATGTTTTCATCAGCATATTCATAGTTTTTATCATTGTGAGAAATAATCAGGATGATTTTATTCTTTTTGAGATTTTGTAGCCTTGTAAAAAAAAGCTGTTCGGCAGTAGCATCCAAAGAAGCCGTTGGTTCATCCATTAGAATAATGGGGGCATTTTGATAGAATATTCTGGCAAGCTGGATTCTCTGCTGTTGTCCGCCAGAAAGATTCTTTCCTTTTTCTTCTATCCAATAGTCCATAGGCACCTCCATTCCTTCTGCCCAGTGATCCAGAACCGCATGGTATTTTGCTGCTTCCAGTCGGCAGGCATCAGGAGTTTCTTTGACGATTATATTGCCAAGGATGGTGTCATGGAAAAGGTAGCTATTCTGAAACGCATAGCCTACCTTACTTCTCCAATGGTATGGATCGCTCTCCCTTTGGCTTACATGATCTATGCTAATCACTCCTTGATATTCTTCTATTAGACCTGCAATGATATGAAGCAATGTGCTTTTTCCTTCTCCGCTTGGGCCACTCAGAAGGTAGATATTACCTTTATGAAAGGTAAAGCTAGCTTCCCAAAGCAGGTACCTTTCCTCTAACTGGTATGTAATTTTATCCAATTTTAGTATTTTTGGTTTATCGGGCAAGGCAGAGGGCTTTATGGGGATAGATTCCCGATTCTTCTTATGGATAATTTCATATAAATCTTCGATTTTCCTGGCGGTAGCCTGCATCATCTCATTGATGCGCAGGAGTCTGTAAACAGGTTCATAAAAAAAAGACATCAGCAGCAAAAAAAAGACCAGATCTCCCTTTTGCAAATTTCCCCTGCCTGTTTCCCAAATACCGATGCCAAGAACCAGAGCTGTATTGCAGGAAATCAGAAACACCTGAATAGCGTTTTGGATGGATGCGTAATTTTTTTTCCAGAACAAAGGCTTTAGCAGCAAATCATTGTGTTGACTATTCATTCGAGCGAAAAAACTATTCATGAAATTGGTACGAATTTCGATCAACCCACCTAGTACCTGGTGAATGAAGGAATTATATAGATTATAATGCGCTACGAATTGGGTAGAAGCATTTTTTATTTTTGGGGAAAAATAAAATATATTCAAAAAATGTAAGGGAAGAAATAGAATCATGGATAGAAAAAGCCATCTATTGATAAAAAACATCCAGATCAAAAGAAAAAGCAACAAATATAAGGCATAAAATACAAAATAGATGAATTCATTCAGGAACCAATAGATATCGCTGATAAAAACGTTGAGCCTTCCTGCGAGGATTCCCTGGTCTAAAGAAGCAAGTTCTGACCATTTCAAAAGAAAAACATTTTGGATGTATTCGCGCATGATTCCTTTTTCGATCTTTTCTCTGAGTACAAGAACAGAAACATCTTGCATGATATGCAGAAAAAAGCGAACAAAAATTAAGGCCAGCATGACACAAAGAGAAACATTCATCAGCTCTATATCTTTAGAGGGAATCACTTTCTCTATTAAAAATAAAGTATAGAGAGGGAAAATTACGACAAAGCTGGAAAGCACAACCACTGTCACCGAGGTAATGGGAAGTAATTTTTTTTCTCTGAAAAAAAAACGAAAAATGATTTTCAGACTATTCATAAATACCGCCATCTTCCAGTAAAATAGACTGATCTGCGTATTCCAGAAATTCTTTTTGGTGCGTTGCTACAACAATCGTATAGTTCTTTTTTAACTCATGAAGAACATGGATGATACGGATCTTATTATCGTAATCCAGAGAGGATGTCGGTTCATCCAGAAGGAGCAGCGATGGCCTTTTGAGAAGAGTACGGGCAAGAGATAAACGCTGTTTTTCCCCACCTGATAAAGACTGATAGCCTTCTCCAACCTTTGTTTCAAAACCCATAGGCAAACTTTGGATATAACCATAAAGGCCTACCATGCGGCAAACTTCCTCTTCTTCGCCTTTTTCTATACTACCTCTAAAGGCCCTGGCTCCTATTTGGAGATTCTCGGAAATCGTACCTGGAAAAATAAAAGAACTTTGCGGTACATAGCCTGTCATTCGATAGAAAACAGAGAGGGGAACTTTCTGTATATCCTGTCCATAAAACCAAATCCTTCCTTGCGATGGCAATAGCTCTCGGAGCAAGAGCTTGAGCAAGGTGGACTTCCCTGTCCCGCTTTTCCCAATTACAGCCGTAAGCGTTTTAGAAGGAATGATTAAAGATGTATCTTGGAGAATATTTTTTTTTGTATTGTAAGAAA
Source organism: uncultured bacterium (assembly GCA_938003875.1). Classification (GTDB taxonomy): domain Bacteria; phylum Planctomycetota; class Uabimicrobiia; order Uabimicrobiales; family JABWCH01; genus JABWCH01. The sequence goes on along the minus strand of CALKWO010000412.1, from coordinate 7,155 downwards.
AAGAGAGCGATTCCAGGCGGATTCCCTTATCCAGTTCCCAATTTATATCTTTTGCCTGATCTATCATGATGACAGGGTTGCTTTTTTGGAGTAAGGAATGACATCTGTCCCAATAATTCCTGGCCACATTCCATCTCACAAAAAGAATGATGAATTCATTCATAAAAGGAAACAACCGATCCACGAACATGACAAACAAAAGAAGATCACCCATGCTATATCTTTCTTGAATTACCTGCCTTCCTCCAAAATAGAGTATGGATATACTAACCAAAAGATACAGCGTGCCCTTCACAGTAAACCCAAGGTTGTAGTACTGGATCATCTGGAATTCATTAGAATAGTACTCTTTCAGCGTTTTTTCCACATCTTCGGAAATAGACTGATTCAGATGGAGCATCTTCACGAGACTAAAAGAAAATAGACGATCTTTGAAAAGAGAGATCAGCTTTGCCTGCAACACAGGTCTTTTAGAGAGCATGCGATTGGCAATATTATTAAAAAATGTAGGAAGCAAAATCAAAAGAGAAAACAAAAATAAAACGACCAAAAGCAAGCCAGCATCAATCACGAAAAGAGTAGTAAGCATAATCGCTAAAGAAAACAACATTTTCAGGGCAGAAAAAAAAATTTTTTCTATTTTATCGCACAGCTCATCCACATTGGTTGTTATCCTGGTAGTCACATCTGCACTGCTATATTCCAGCATCTCCGTGGAATTTTTTTGCAGAATGCTGGAAAACAGCTCATTTCTTAGCCTTATCAGATAGCGATTCAAAGCAAAAGAAAATAGAACATTCCCGCACAATTGAAAACCAGCAGAGGCCAATTGTAAAAACAGCAGTACAGCACAAAAGTTCAGAACCAATTTTATATCATTGCTATAAATCAGATTATCAATAATGAGCTTCAAAAAATAGGGATACACAAGAACAAAGGCTACGGACAAAAATGTTAAAAAGCCTGCGGTGAATAACGAAAAAATTTCTTTCTGGAAACCAGCAAATATTTCTTTTAGTTTATTGCAGTTCATTTCTATATTTTCATATTTTCTCTATTTTAAAACCATTCCGACTGAAATCCTGTTGTAATTCGTTGGATGGTCGCCCAGCTTACTCTTACAAAATCTGGAAAATCATGATTCTCCTCATAGTATTTTTTTAAAAATCGTGAAGTTTTTCCGTCTCCAGGGTATCCAGAACCAAAGTCGCCCCATACTTTTTTTAGATCGCTGATGGCCCTATCGCGTGAAACTTTGGCAAGTATAGAAGCAGCAGATACTGCAGGATAGAGGACATCGGCTTTGTTTTCGGCGATGATTTCACAGGATATTGACGGATTCAAAGCATCCAGCAACTGAAGTTTGAATTTTTTTCCCCCTTTTCCTGGTGCATCTATATAAACTTTCTCTATACTATAGGCTTCTATCAATCTGGCGGCTGCCTCTGCTTCCAGAACATTCAGCAAATTCTTTGCACAATAGCGGTCAATGGTTTCTGGTGGTATGAGTGTAACCTGGCTATAGAGAGCTATTTTGTTGATTTCTTTTTCCAATTGGAGGCGTTTCTTAGGAGAAAGTGCTTTGGAATCTTTAACTCCTATTTCCCATAAAGAATCCCATCCTTTTGTATCCACGACAACACACCCAATTGCCATAGGCCCTAAAACACAACCTCGTCCAGCTTCGTCTATTCCCATCATTTTCATAGATTATCCCAAAATATTTTTTTCTTGGCAATCTCTTCTTTTAAAACTAAAATAAAACAATACGTTGTTCTATAGCTATAAAGCCCTATGATTCATACCTGTCAATATGCGGAAAGGTTAGACATGGAAAGTCAACTGTATAAAAATTTAGAAGAAAGGCTGCAAAAGCAGCAAGAACCTGTTTATCTCGTATTCCCAGAATGCCATTCTCTGAACGTGAAGGAAGCGGCAAAATCATTAGGAAAATATCCTAATCTTAAGATTATACCACTCAGCTCAGAGATACTCAAAGAGAAAGATATGGAAGAATTGATAGAATCTTTTCTTCCAGAATATCATGAAGTCACTCGTCTGTATTATGAAAAACAATGCAAAAAGGGAAGGATGGAAAAAAAAGATCTGGATGCTTTTGATAAGGAAAAAGCCAGAAAAGAACTATACGATCCTTTGAATTTCGCGCTTATGATGGTTCGCAAGAACTATGCCGATGCAGAAATAGGAGGCGTAGAAGCCACAACAGCAGAGCATACTCGCAGGGCATTGTATCTCGTTACTAAAGACCCAAGAAAGGATAATATCGTATGCTCCATCAGTATGGAATTCTTGCACCCTATCAAAATAGAAGATCCAAAGGAAGGCATTCTCCGAGAGCAAAAATTTTTGACTCTATCCGACCCTGCTCTGGGAAAACCTGCTATGGAGTATGGTTTTTTAACATCGGAAAGACTTCTGAAATCTTTATATGATGCTGCCAGCCTTTCGGAAGAAAACTACAAAAAAAACATCGAAAAAGTAGAAGAAGAAAAGAAAAATTATATTCGACTTAAAAATGACCAGGCAATATCAGCTATGATATGGCATAAAATTTTGACCAAGGAAAGGCCTGTCGGTGTTTTTCTTTGTCATTCTACAGCGGGTTCTGATAATACCAGTATTTATGTGCAGTTTTTACGCCAAGAGGTTATTCCTGCTATACTGAAAACCTTAGAAGAAGAGAAAAAACACAATCCACTTTTGCATGATGCGGTTTTTCTGTCTCAGGAATGCCAGGTTGAAGCTGCAAGTGATCCTAGAATTGGAAGAAAAAAGGCTAAGGGAGAACCTTACGCTGGTTATGCCAATGTTCATATTCTCGGAGGTGTGGATGCAGGAAATCAGCACTATAAAAGCCTGCTCACATTCACTCAAATAGATTCCATGATATGCTGGTCGGGCTTCTTGAAGCCTATTTATGATCTTTCTCGCAGCTCTCCCTCTAAAGATATTATTCTGAGTGCCCTGGTAGCAGCGAACCAGGCCATACCAGGCCCCTCTTTCCCTGAAAAAGAAAGATGGCAAAAAAAGATCTATGAAAAAATACTGGCCTGATGTAAATTGACGATTACAGATTGTAGCCTCGAGTTTTTAGATTTTGAACCACGGATAAACACAGATGAACACAAATAATTTTTTATAATAATAGCTTTCTTTCTATTTTATCGTTTTTTTAGATAGATCTTCATGAATAAATTGAAACAAGAAGATTATTTAATCCGTGTTTATTTGTGTTCATCTGTGGTTTTCTTCTTGTTTTCCTCTGTGTTCTCTGCGTCTCTGTGGTAAAATTTTCAATTATGCCCGTTCGCAGAATATAAAAACAATTATAACTTAATGCTCTTTTCCAGATCCCTTGCAAAGCGAATGCAGGCAAGTTCCAGGATGTCGAGTACTGGTTTTACTTTTTTGATGCTCATTCCCATAGGATCAGGAATATCGTCGCCTTTTCTGACAACTCCCAGTTCCCCTAAATCAAAAGCCTTCTTTTCAGGAAGATAATGGCTCAATAGCTGAACCTTTTCCTGGGGTATATTGTATTTTTGGATCAAAAAATGGTTATGCGATTGTGTCATAGTTAGCAGGATGTCACTTTTTTTGACTAAATCATGAGTTATACCTTGTGATTTATGAGTACTCAGGTTTATTTTGTAATAAGGAGAAAGGGCAATGCACTCTTCGTAAGCATTTCTTCCTGTAATTCCTAGTGTACCAGCAGAAAAGACAGTGTGTCTGTCCCCCAATTCTCTTTGTAATATATAATGGGCAAAAGGAGAACGGCAGATATTTCCAGAGCAAACTACACAAATGTTCATAGTGTCTTCTTTTTCAATCAGGTTCTGTTAGTCATAAGCTAGCTTATATTTTTTTACTTTGTAACGCAAAGAACGAAAAGAAAGCTGAAGGAGCCTGGCAGCGTTAGTAAGGCTTCCATTGCAAATCTTTAAGGCTTCTTTTATATACTTTTTTTCTAATTCTTCTAATTTTTCTTCCAGATTCACTCCCTCGGTGGGGAAAAAGGTAAAATCTTCCCTTTTTTTATTTTCTATCTGGATGTAGTTTCCTAGGTCCTCTTTGACAATGATATTTCCTTCGCAAAGTACAATTGCTCTTTGGATCAGATTACTAAGCTCACGGATATTCCCTGGCCAATGGTAGTTCAGTAAAAGCTGCATCACTTCATCAGAAATCTGCGTTACATATTTATGTAGCCTGGATGCATACAACGCCAGAAAATGGCCTGCCAATAAGGGTATATCTTCTTTTCTTTCCCTCAAAGGGGGTAGCGTGATGGGAATTACATTGAGTCTGTAATAAAGATCTTCCCGAAAATCTCCCTTTTCGATTTCTTTTTCCAGATTGCGGTTTGTTGCTGTAATAAAACGAACATCCACCTGCCTTGGCTCTGTTCCGCCGACAGGCACAAACTCTCTGTATTCCAAAACGCGGAGCAATTTTACCTGAGTTTGCAAAGACATTTCCCCGATTTCATCAAAAAACAGTGTTCCATTGTTGGAAATTTCAAAAAGCCCTTTCTTATCCGCAATAGCATTCGTGAATGAACCTTTCATGTGCCCGAAAAGTTCGCTTTCCAGCAAAGTTTCGGAAATAGCAGCGCAGTTCACGGGAATAAAGACATTCTCCCGCCTTAAAGATGCAAGGTGTATTGCCCTTGCCACTAGCTCTTTTCCTGTACCACTTTCCCCATGAATGATTATTGTGGAATCTGTAGGTGCCGCTCTTCTGATGATTTCCTGAACTTGCTGGATTTGAGAGCTATTCCCGATGATATGAATGCCTTCAATCTGGCGGCCAGACATAGAATCCAAAACAGCCTTATATTTCAGGGCACGGGAGACTACGGCTTTAATATTATCGTTGTTGAAAGGCTTGCGAATATAATCAAACGCTCCGATTCTCATGGCTTCTACTGCTGTTTTCCAGCCTATGACAGCAGTTATGACAATAACCATGGCCTGCTTTTGCAAAGATCTTATCTGGTGGAGCAGGTCAATCCCTTCCATATCAGGAAGCATCATATCTTGGATGATGAGATCGAATTTTTGTTTTTCTATCAGCCCCAATGCATCGTTCCCTGAGCCTACTGTTGTGATTTCGTAGGATTCTGAACGGAAGATATATTTCAAAAGCTGTCTCATGCTGATTTCATCATCAATAATTAAAATTTGAGATTGGCTCATTTCTCAATACTTTCAGGTTCCAGGGGAAACCACATAGAAAAGACCGTTCCCTGACCAATTTCACTTTGTATTCTATATAGCGCGTTATGCATATCCAATATCTTACTTACCATAGCAAGACCCATTCCCGTTCCATTTCTCTTTGTCGTAAAAAAAGGGGTAAAAAGTTTGCGGAAATGTTCCTTGGTGATTCCTTTGCCTTTATCTATAAAACAGACTTCAATGCCTTGCTGTTCATTACCTTCAAAATCATTATAGATCGTTTTTGAAAAATCTAGTAGATTGCAAAATTTTGCCGTTACCGTAAGGTTCAATTTTTCTAAAGAAGCTTCCATAGCATTGATCGCCAGGTTATAGAAAACCTGCTTTAGTTGCTCTGCATCGCCATGAATTATGATGTTTTCCGATATATCTGCCGTAATGTTAGCAGATTCCATTTCTTTTCTTTTTTTCAGGAAAAAAAGAAATTCTTTTAATAGATGGGTGAGGGAAATCTTTTGTAAAACAGAGGTTCTTATTCCAGAGAATGTTAAAAAATCAGAAATAATTCCATTGATTCTATCGGATTCACGGATGGCAATATCCATCAAAATATAGCGAGAGTCTGATTCTGATAAGGTGTTTTTTAGCTCTTGTATGGATCCACGTATGGATGCGAGAGGATTTCGGATTTCATGTGCTATGGCCGATGTCATTTCGGATATAGTTTGGAGGCGGTTAGCTCTCTTAACTGCATCCTCCATGCGTTTCTGATCGCTTATGTCTCTTAACACAATGATATAAGATTGAATTTTTTTCCTTGTTGCAAAGGGTGCAATGTTTACCTGGATTGGTAAAACTCCTTTTTCCAATTTAATCTCTGTTTTCACCCTAAAAGATTTTTGTGCCATGAGGGCATTATATATCTCCTGGTGAATGGACAGATCTAAAATTTTTTTTATATCTTTTCCAAAAAAGGATTCTTCTGGGTTCAGTCCTAATAAAATTTTAGCTTGCTTATTTAAAAACATCGTATTTTGTTTCGCATCTATTACAATCACGCCATCCGCCAGATTCTCCAGGATTTCTTCATGAAGTATTTTTTGGCGGTGTATAAAAATAGAAAAGCGATGTATAAAAAAAGCCACTAAATGAAATGCCATACCCTGTGCAAAGAGATATGCTTTGATAAAAGGGAAATCATTTTCAACAACAGAGTGATAATTGTGTTCTTTAATAAAAAGCAAGGGAGTATGGTTGATTGCAGAAATGAAATACAGTAGAGCAACAAAAGAGATTCCTATAGTGGATAAAGACGCAAAAACAAAGCTACTGTTGGGGCCAATCAACAATCCAGCACTTAATATAGATGCGAAATATAAGGAAATAAATACAGAAAGAACTCCACCTGTAAGATAGATGAGTGTTGTTTCTATCAATAAATCCATGAACATTTGGAATATTATAAATATTTTATAAAATTTATATATCGTTTTTGTGAGGACAAAATAGAAAAGATTCAAAAAAAAAGTAAATACCAGAAGTTTCCCTGCTGGGATATTGAGAAAATATTGTAAATCGAACAATCGTCCTTGCTGTATCAAAAGCGTCACTGTACATACTGCTAGAATAATAAAACGAGCTAGAATAAGAAAATATATGTGTTGGCGAGTAATAGTTTTATCCATTCTTTTTAATCCGGATAAATTTTTTTTGTTTGCATCCGCGCACTCTAGTCACTTACAAGTAAAATCTCATGCAAAAGTGTAAAGATTTTTTACCGCAGAGACGCGGAGAACGCAGAGAAGAATAAAAAATATAAAAATTTTTCTCTGCGACCTCTGCGCCTCTGCGGTAAATTTTTTTTCTTTTTGATTACGGTTTATCCGTGTTAGGTCTTTTAGGAATCGGAATTAAATAAGTTCCCCATTTAGACGATAAAGATAACGATTAA
>CALKWO010000411.1 GCA_938003875.1 uncultured bacterium | reverse complement strand
AAAACAACCTAAAAAAATCAAAATTTTTTCCTTAGAAGCTGCGGAACGTAGGATAGAATAGCCAGGGGAACTAATCTGATACTAGGATTTTCAAAAAATGAAAAAAACAAAACAGAATGAAATTATAGAATTACAAAAAGAAATTCAGAAGCAAGCAGAGCAAGAGACTTTTTCTATAGACAAAGATGTATACCAGGCTGCTGGCAGAGATCCTCTGTCTCCGATTCTTCTGGCAGGAAGTCTGGAAAGCCCTCTGTGCTTTTTTGCACGCGATTTGGGGAAAGACGAAGTGCATGCAGGCCAGCCTTTGTATGGTGCTGCTGGACGTTTGGTGAGAGGAGGCATCCACCATTTCCTCCATAATACCATTGCTTCTTCTAATGAAGATTTACAAAAAGCAGCTTCCTGTGTACTTCTGACGAACACAGTGCCTTATAAACCCATAGATAACAAAGCATATCCTGTAAAAGTCAAAGAACGCTTTCGTCCTTTCTTGGTAAAACTTTTGATGGAACACTGGCAAGGGAAATGCATTATCTCTTTAGGAAGTGAAGCATTACAGTGGTTTGAAAAATATGATACAAGCTCCCAGTTCAAATCCTTTATGAAAAGTGAAAAGCGTTTTACAGAAACCTTTACATTGGATCTAAAAGCAACGACAAACAAAGGAATCGAAGTACGGAAATCTGTTATTTTAGCCCCGTTACCTCATCCCTCCCCTTTGAATCAAAAATACTATACTCTTTTTCCTCAAATGCTCGCCAAAAGACTGGAATGTTTTGGCGAAGAGATAAGGCAATTTGCTTGTAGCCAGGGTGACATGGTTAGAGGGTATTAGGCAAAGACTCAGGGATTACACTGGCTTTTGAGCAGACACGGTTTTTCGGCGCAGCCCTGAGCCACTGTGTAAAAATTCTTTCAGAATCACTAAAAAAAGGTTGAAAGTCTTTAGAGCGATTTGGTATATTGAAATTTAGAAGACATACAGGAGAATCCTGTTTGTTTTTTTATAACAACTATCAACTCCTAAGGTTTTGATTATGACAATTAAACTTTCCATTACAGCAATCGATAAAGTTCGGAATGAGCAAAGAAGATATTTGAAATACCTCCGCCTGGGAGAATCTTTTATTGTTATCTTGAAAAAGATAATAGAAAATGCTTCTTCCAATGCTTCTACCGAACCAGAAGTTGCTTGTTTCATAAAAAATGAAAATGAAGAAATCATTCTTCTCGATAAAACAGACAAAGGAATTTTTTTGAATGCTCAGAAAGTGGACAAGGCGAAAATCCACGATGGAGATCAGGCACTTCTGCCCCATAGCATCAATCTTTCCTTTGGTGTTTATCCGTTGAGCGGTAAGGATATTTTTAAAAGCACCAAATCGTCTAAAGAACCTTTGGTCATTGAATATATCGAGCCTGAGCAAGAGCAAAAAAAAGAAATAGACTATTCTAATCCCGTAGGCCATGAGATTGATGGTTATTATTTTGAAGATGTTCTAAGCTATGGAAGCATGGGGATTGTTTATAAAGGCGTACAGAAATCTTTAAATCGTAAAGTAGCCATTAAAACCGTTTCGCCGAAAAATCTCAAGAACAATGTTCTGATAAAGAGATTCATGAATATGGCTAGCATGGCCTGGCGTTTGAACCATCCTTATATTGTCCAGATATATGATACAGGCATCAGCCGTGAATTTCAGATGCACTATGTCGTCATGGAATATATTGAAGGCGAAACGCTGCGAGAGGTTCTCAATCGTCAAAAGAAGCTTCCTGTAGAATCGGCGTGCAAGGTAATCAGCCATCTTGCCAGTGCGCTTTCGTTTGCTCATCGTCAGAATATTATCCATAGAGACGTGAATCCATCGAATATAATCATTACCAAAAATGACTATATCAAATTGGTTGGCCTGGCACTTTCTAAGGTAATTGATCCTAATGAAGAGAGGATTGATTTGACCATGAAAGGACAGGCAATGGGTACTATGGGTTATATTGCTCCAGAGCAGGCTAAAAGTGCGGCAGAAGTAGACTTTCGGGCTGACATCTATTCTTTGGGTGTGATTTTTTATGAATGCCTTTGTGGGCGATCTCCTTATGATATCAATGATCTGAAAGATCCTGTTAAATATGCAAAAGCTCTTAGAGTAAGGCCAGGTATACTTCCTTCTAAGGCAAATCCTCTTGTTCCAAAGGCCATAGATGAAATAGTGATGAAATGCCTGGAGCCAAACCCAGATAAAAGATATCAAAAGGCAGAGCATGTTCTTGATGATATAAAAACATATACGGAATCCATTTCTCTATCGGCAGCCCAGAAACGCATCCGTGCAATGTTTCCTAAAACACCGAATTCTCGTATTTTTGATTTTCATGTTTTGTTTGAGCCAATGGAAGAAATCGGAGGCGATTTTTACGATTATATTCCTTTAGAAGATGAAAAATGGGGAATCGTGATTGGCGATGTCACAGGGCATGGAGTAGAAGCTGCTGTCGTCATGGGTATGGTAAAGTCCGTTATTAAAATCATGGCTAAAAATCTCGATAGTGCTGCGGAAGTTCTGGAGTATGCCAATAAGGAACTTAGCCCTGATATGGACACGACGACTTTCACAACAGTGGCTTATGGTATTCTCGATAGTAGAAATAAAACTTTGCGATTTGCAAGAGCTGGGCATCATCCTTTGATTCTTTACAACCCTAACAGGGATCCTTCTCTAATTACCTTCGCCCCCAAAGGCACTATTTTGGGCGTTCCCTGGTCCTTGAATGTAGAGGAAATTGAAATCTCTTTACAGCCAGGGGATATGCTGTTGCAATATACAGATGGAATTACAGAAATGAAATCCAAAAAAGGGGAAGAATTTGGCATGGAAAGACTCTGTGAAGTCATCGAGCAACAAGGAGACATTAGCCCGAAAGAGATGTCTCAAGCTGTACAAAAAGCAGTAGAGCAGTTTTCCAAGGATTCGAACGATAATGATGATATAACGCTTCTTATCGTTAAACTCAAACATGAGGCTTAATCCATGATCCGCAATAGCGACATATTGTTTGGCCGTATGGCAGCCACATACCAGTTTACCAGCAAGGAAAATATCCTGCAGGCAATCAAAGAAGTAAGTGCCTTACAAGTATTAGGAATAGAAAAGCGTATATACCAGATTCTATATGAAAGAGGCTATCTGAATCAAGATCAGGTCTATGCTGTTCTGGAATCGCTACTTCAATCTCAGCAGATAAAAAAGATAAAAGAATCGTTTGTTTTTTCCTTTACCCAGCAGGATGATAAAAGACTTTATGACTACCTGGGAATTCCATACGTTCCTCATCAGGGAGAAGAAGAGCTTTCCTTGCTAGCGAAGCAACTTCAGGATAAAAAGCTTCCTTTTTCATTAGAAGAGCTTTTGCTATGCCTGAATATTAAGAACAGTCTATACAAAGCTGGCATTTCTTGCTTTTTGATAACGATTATAAACGATAAAAAGCTTTTAAAGGAAAATCTAAACGATTTTTTCGCAGATTTTTCTCAAAGAGGATTTCTTTTGGTTTCTCCTAAAGATCGAAGCAAATCCAGGATAAGAAAGAGTGAAGCTTTGCTTTTTTCTCAGATTGCCCTCGCAAAAGGGAAAATGGCTGAAAAAGACAAGGAAAAAGCCCTGTTTGCCTGGCAATCTCTGGAAGACAGCCAGCTTCCTATCAAGTATTCTGAATTGCTTTTTTATATGAACCTGATGGATGAACAAACAGCGAGTAAGATTGCCTCTACTCTTTATAGCTTATCGGGAATCAACCAAAACCCACGCTTTGCTTTGTTTCGCTTGACAGAAGAGGAAGAAAAATATTTTCAATTCTTATTGGAAAAAGAACGAATTCCTAAAGAATATCGAGAAAAGGCTAACAACACGCTAATGCGGTCTTTGCAGGAAGGATTAACTAAAATACGGCTTTCTGATATTATGTTGTTGCAGAAAAGCCTGAGTCGTAAAAATATTGTCAGAAAATATCTGCATAGTAAAAAAAATGCTATAGAAAAGGAAGTCCAAAAATTACAATTGGATAAAACGGAAGAAGCAGAAATTGGCAATATAAAAAGAACGAAAATGATTTCTGACGAATTGTCTCGCACAGAAGAAGTCTTGAATGAAGCAGAAAAAGAAGAAAAAAAATATGTAGCGAAAAGTTTTTTTAAAAAACTACAAAAATCTCAGGAAGACGATGGCTTTGAAAAAGAGCTGGATGAGACTTTTACGACAACACAAGAACAGAAAAAGAAAGAACTTTTCGATGAAGTCAAAAAATGGAAGGCCAATCTGAAAAATGCAGATGAGCAGCATGCCCAACATCTTTCCAGCATGATAGAGAGGTACAATAAAAGTAAGAAAAAATTGCAGCTCGCGATTACAGCAGCGATCATCATAATCATGGTATTTGCTGGTTATTGCATAGCATCTCTGAACCCAGCTCCTGCTCCGATAGTTCCAGTAAAGCAACCTGTCGTAGTGGAAAACAAAACAAAAGAGCCTGTGGAAGTAGATTGGGAAAAATTTTTTACAGAAATCATTCTTTTGCGAGCTTCGTATAAATATCAAAAAGCCATAGAAATGTACCAGAAATATGAAAAGGAAATCCAAACCCCAGAGATTCGCCAGAAAATTCGTAAAGAAATCCTCGATCTACAACTACAAAGTACTTTATTCGAGGCTTTAGGAAATATTATCCGTCAGTCTAAAGAGCCTATATACTTTATTTTTAGGGATTCTCAGCAAAGTTTCATAAAAAAAATATCAGAAGATGGAATTTTGCTTGCTTTTCCACAGGAGCAAGCAGAAGTTCAAATCGAATGGAAGGATATAAAGCCACAAGAAGTCTATAAAATATTTAAAGAACATAGAATTTTAAAAATATATCCCTGGGAGCTTTCTTTATTCTGCTGTGAACACAAACTGGTAGAAGAGGCAAGAGAAGCTTTGGCCTTTTATATAAAACTTTTTCCTACAGAAAAACAAAAGGCATGGAATCTTTTAAGCATGCTTCGCGGTAAAAGTTTAGATGAGGTTTATCAGGAACATGATGGTAAGCTCTATAGCCATACAGAGAAACCGCCTATAAAATTTACGCCTGCTTTACCTAAGCAGACGGAAGAAGCTCCTAAAATTTCGTGGAATGTTTTCTATAGTTTGCAAAATCGCATGCTGCTCGAAAAGCGAGAGCAATACTCCAAAGAGCAAAAAGAAAAGGGACATCTTTTTATGAAAGAAAGGTGGACGAGTCCTGCTCTTGCGGATTATGAAAAACAAGTAGAAATAGCCTTACAGGAAAAGAAGATATATTTTAAAGGACAATGGCAATCCAAAGAAAAACTAGGGAAATGGCATGAGCTAATTTTAAAAAAACAGAGGCAAAAAGTATGTGGTTTTTTACTGCCGATTAAAGATATTTATGAACTGCGTACAGAATCAGGCATCTCCTATCTGAATGAAATGCAAATTCTGGAGAAAAAAGAAACCCCCTATCCAGAGGAAAGGTATTGGAAAGAAAGGACGCTCCTTTCTGACAAGGAAATCAAGGAGCATATATGGTTGCAAGAATGGGCATTTCATCAGGGCATAGAAAAAGCCGTAAATATACAGTGGGAAAAAATTCTGACTATGGCCCCAGACTATCCTGCTGCCAGGAAAAATTTAGGATATATTCGCCACCAGGGGCAATGGAAAGAAGAAAATAGTATTGTCGAGCAGGATGTCCTGGTTTTTCCTTTTCTCGCCGTGGATATAAAAGATGCAGAGCGTCTGGGCTTAGCGAAACAGAAAAAGCCCGTTTTGTTTATAGAAGAAAATGCTTTGCAAAAAGCTTCTACCAGGAAAAAGGAAACGCAAAGCGAAGATGGCATAGATTCTGCTGAGGAAAAATTCATCAAAGTTCTGGAAAAAATGCCCCAGCAACTTTTGGCGATTTGGAAAAAAGGCAGAATGCATCTTTTGCATGAAGAATATTGGCAGTCAGGAAAATGCTTTCAAAGAATTTTGCATAGCAGGCCTGATTTTTCTCTTGCGTGGGTAGACAGAGGGAATATGAAATTTTCTCTTGGTAATTCCACAGGAGCATTGCAGGATTACAGTAAAGCTCTTTCCCTGGATGAAAACCTATATGCAGCATACCTGTCAAGAGGAATGCTATACCAGAAACAAAAAAAACAAGAGCAGGCCTTGAACGATTTTATACAAGCTTATACCCTGAAACCAGAAAACCTTTCAGTTTATTATGCTTTAGCACGCTTTTACTGGGAAACAGGGAAAAAGAAACAGGCGTTGTCCCTTGTCCAGCAATCCTCAGACAAACTTACTGACAGAAATGAAGCAACCATGCTTTTAAAGGATCTGGAAAGGATTTCCCAGGGAGCTTTTCCCTCTAAAAAATTGACAAAAGAATCAAATCATTGTATGATAGTTGGAGACTGCGAGGAGATTTTTCTCGAAGTGGCAGCCTATTGGTTAGATGCAATGTATTGTCAATATTGCAAGATACTAGGATCTACGCTTTCTCAAAAGCTGAGGCTGTCTGTTTTCAGCAATTGGGATGCCATGAGAGAATATCTTCGTATGGAAAGCCCTTATATCTGGAATATCGCAAAAGCCTGGTCAGTGACGGACGAAATTGTCGTCAGTATAGACCAACATCCTGTTTTATGGAAAAGCTTTTTATTTCAGGAATGCCTGAAGCATCTTACTTCTCAAGAAGAAATTCCTTTCTGGCTTTGGGAAGCACTGCAAGCCTATTTTTTTTATTATCCAGAGAGAGAAAATGGGATTTCCTGGGAAAAAGTTTCCCCTTATATTCTACTTCATATTCAGGAGAATCTTGCTGTATTTTCTTTAACAGATTTGCTTTCTATGGATGAAGATGCCTTTCTGATCCCTGAAAACTATTGGAAAAATGGCTTGCAGGCTTATGCCTGGCTACATTTTTTCATTCATGCTAAAGAAGGAAACCATCTGCCTCTTTTGCATAAATACTGTAAAGATTATAAAAAGAATAGAGAAAAAAATGCGGATTTTTTTGCTCCAGAAGAAAAAAATACCCTTATAAGGGATTTTCAGGAATACTGGCAGAAATAGTGCCAATCTTAGCCCTAACACGGATAAACCGTAATCAAAAAGAAAAAAATTTACCGCAGAGGCGCAGAGGTCGCAGAGAAAAATTTTAATATTTTTTATTCCTCTCTGCGTTCTCCGCGTCTCTGTGGTGAAAAATCTTTACACTTTTGCACGAGATTTCACTTGTAAGTGACTAAAGGGGCGAAATATAATAGCAGGGGCAAGGTCCCTGGTAATTGAAAATTCATTGCAAGCGGAGTAAATCAATGGAAAGAGTACCTTTTCGCAGGGGAGACAAAGTCAGGGACAATATTATAGGAGATATTGTCTCTATTGGTAGTATGGGAGTGATCTACGAAATAGTAGATAAACCTTATCTCTTAAAAGCTCCTTTTGCAGACACAGGAAAAATGCTGCGGGAAAAATTTTGCAAAGAGGTAAGTTTTCTGAAAGATATTTCTCATCCTAGCATTTGGGGAATTGTAGACTTTGATTTAGAAAGTGCTATTCCCTGGTGTAAAATATCCAGGCCCCCCTGGAAAACCTTACGCTACAAGCTCAAATCAGAGAAGCCACTTTCGGCTCTGCATGGACTAAGCTGGATGCTTTCTATTGTAGAAACTATGTCTTTCCTCCATTCAAAGACTGAAAAAATTTTGCATGAGAGATTGAGACCAGAGCAAATCGCCTTCCAGGATGAAAAGCCTGTCCTTCTGGATCTGGTATTAGGCGATTTTGGTAGTTCTTGTGGCTATAATCTGATCCCTCAGGCGGATTTTCTTTATCTTGCGCCTGAGCAAATGGATATTAGAACAAAAATGGATACAAAGACACAAGTCTATACGTTAGGTGTTATTTTTTATGAAATACTGAGTGGCAATCCGCCTTATGGAAGTGTCGAAGAATCATGCTATGAAGAAAACAGAAGCATTTTTATAGAAAAAATTCTATCACCCCAGGTTCCTATTCCTCCCATCAGGGAGTTGCCTAAACCACTTCCAAAAATACTACAAAAATCTTTGCAAAAGGATAGAAAATTACGTTATAATGATGCACAGGAAATGCTTCAAGATTTACAAAAAGCAATGAAAGAATTGCTTTTCCAGGAGGCAAAAAAATTCCAGGAAGAAGGCAACCTGGAGAAGGCAATTTCCTTTGCACAACAAGCCTTAGACAATGGTATACAGGATGTCTATTTTGATGAACTTATCTCCATGCGATCTTCTTTGCCCAAAAAAGAAGAGCCTCCTTTGCAAATTTTTGTAAAACAAAATTTTTACAGCCATTTAAAAGAAATATTGACTTCTATAAAAGAAAAAGAAAGCAAGGAAATTGTTTATTCTAAACTAGGCATAGAAGATACGCCAGAATTTTGGGAAAGCTTTATTGGCGATATAAAAATTTTGGAAAATGCCATAAAAGAAATTGCCCCTCCAAAAGTTATAGAAGAAAAAAAAGCACAGGATAAAGAAAAAAATATTTCCTCTAAAGAGGACGAATACGCACTCTCTGATTCTGATGCTCTGTTTTTTGAAGAATTACCAAAAGAAGAAAGCCCTGCTCTTGTTGAAAAAGAAATATACTCTCCGAAAGTGGTTCCTGAAGAAACTGTCGATTTAAAAGAGCTAGATATTCAGGATCTGCCCCAGGTCAAAGAAGAAAATACTGAGCCTGTGCAACAGGATGACGAGGCACTTTTTGAAGATATTTCCGAATCCTTTATTCGTACAGAAGAAATGCAGCCTATCTTTATAGAAAAAACGCTTGCAGCTTTGCCTAAAGGATTTCAGTGGCTGGATAGCAATACGATACTATGCGAAAAGGATAATTCCCAGATGATATATATTCCTGCAGGCACATTTATCATGGGTTCTCAGGCACTGTGCGCCTTTGACGTGGAAAAGCCAGAGCATGAAGTATATCTGGATGACTACTTTATAGATAAATATCCTGTTACCTGGAAACAATATTTACTATTTTGTAAAGATAAAGGCTATCCTGAGCCGAAAGCTCCGTCATGGGGTATGATTCCAGACCATCCTGCTGTAAATGTCAGTTGGCAAGATGCAAGAGAATATTGCCAATGGGCTGGCAAAATGCTTCCTACAGAAGCTCAATGGGAGAAGAGTGCAAAGGGAGGAATATGGCTGGATGGAGACAGAAGCCAGCAAAGAAAAAATCCCAAGCCCAGGAGAATGTATCCCTGGGGGGATGATTCTATCAAATCTGGCGGAATATGGAAAGCAAACTGTAGCGAAGAACCTGTATATGGAAAAAATCAGGGAAGCAAATCGACTTCTCCTATAGAACATTTTTCTATAGGGAAATCTCCTTATGGTGTTTATAACCTGGCTGGCAATGTATGGGAATGGACATCGGATTGGTTCGCTCCTGACTACTATAAGAATAGTCCTCTCAAAAATCCGACAGGCCCAGAAAAAATAGACAAGAAAGACAATGATCCTTCCGCTCCAGGGAAAGTACTCAGGGGAGGTTCCTGGTATGTTGGCAGCCGATTTTTGAGGACAAGCGTCAGAAGGAAACGCTCTGGGGAAGAAAAAGGTTCTAGTTGCGGGATACGCTGTGTCTTGGTTTTTCCTTAAAAATTACCAGGTGCCTTGCCCCAACGCTTTTATATTTCGTCCCTTTGGCTAAAACTATAATTTTCTATCCTTGACCTTACCCATTTCATTCTCGTCGCTAAAAAATGGAGAAAAAAATGAAAACAACATTATTTTTATATTTACTGTTATGCTTTAGTTTCTTTTCTTTTGCCCAGGAGATATCATCGGAAAGCATTGGCAATGACTGGGTAGTAAAAGTTTTTCTGACCAATGGATCAGAAATGAGAGGCGTAGTTCTAGGCGAGCGTTTTATCGAAAGGCCTATAGGTACTAGCCGTATCTATGAAGAAATTGATAACCTCAAAGATCCTAAGGCTGGCATACGTGTATGGTACGTCAGAGACAACCCTGGGTTTATCTTTTTGAGCTATGATGAAGTCATCCGAGTTGTAAAAATAGGAAGACTAACAGAAAATGCCAGAAAAATGATTGAAGATAGGGTTAGAATGAAAATAGCCCAAGCACAAATGGCTTCTGAGGAAGAAAGACGCAGAAAAGAGGAAAATTTAAAAAAAGCAGGGATTGGCTTAACAG
This sequence comes from uncultured bacterium, assembly GCA_938003875.1. Taxonomy (GTDB): domain Bacteria; phylum Planctomycetota; class Uabimicrobiia; order Uabimicrobiales; family JABWCH01; genus JABWCH01. The sequence continues at coordinate 11,399 of CALKWO010000411.1, read as the reverse complement.
AACAAGAAGACCAAACACGCATGGAAGAAGAAATAAAAGATTTGGATAAAAGAGCCTATGAGAAAATCAATAAGCAAGAGCTTCTTATGAAACTTCCTGAAGATGTACGAAAATTGCTTGAAGATTTTCCTCCTGAACAGGGCTGGTCTCCTGAGCTTTATGAACGTATTAAGCCTAGAGTCAACAAAGCCAAAGTAGAAAAACAGTTCGTCGGACTTCCCATTGCTTACCGTAAATTTGTAGACAACTATGCTCTATGGCAAAGTGCTATGGATATGCTAAAAACGGAAGAAAAAAATGCCTTTGAAAAAATCCGAGGGCAATTGAAAAAAGAGCGAGAAGACGCCAAGAAAAAACTGGAAAAAGAAGCCCAGGAAGAGAAAGATGAAGTAGAAAAAGAAGAGAAAAAGAAAAAGGCGATAGCAGATAAAATAAAAGCGATGGAAGAAGAAGCCAAAAAAGAGGAAGAAAAAAACAAAGCAGAATTAACAAAAAAAGAGGAAAAAGAGCCTATAGATGATACTAAAAATATCATACAAGAGAGCATATCTCAGCTTTTATATGCTAAAACATCTGATAAAAAAATAGAAGCTATGAGAGTGCTGGGGAAACTAGGTTCAAAGGCAGCCATAGCAACCCAGTCTTTGAGGATGAGTCTTAAAGATACAGATGCTTTGGTCAGAAGAGAGGCTATCCAGGCCTTAGGGCGTATCAAAGAGCCTAAAAGTGTTGTAATGGATGCCCTGGCAGATTGTCTGGAGCTAGGGGATCTTCTTATGAGAAGAGAAGCGGCATCTGCTTTTTTTCTTTTAGGAAAAGATTCCGCGTCTAAATTTGATTTGATAGCCTCTGCCGCTACTTTAGACGAAGATGCCAAAGTGCGCTACAGAGCCATACGCACTTTGGAAATGATTGGAGATACCAGAGCGGTAACCCAGGTACAAACAAGACTTTGGGACTCAGACCCCGCCGTTCAGGTAGCGACGGCATCCACTCTCTTGACTTTGATGGAAAATCCAGAGCCTTTGTATGATTGGATTGGAGAACCTCTTGTAAAAGGCCTTTCCCATGAAGAAGACCAGGTCAGGATTCTTGCTTCTGAAGTTATAAAAAAGCTCGCTGAAAGGGTCACTGAAGAGAAAATCCTGCTTAGCCTTCAGGAAACTTTGAATAACCTCTTACCCAAAGCAAAAGAAGAAATAAAATACAATCTTCAGGATGCCTTGAAAATTGTAGAGGATAAAATCAAACAAGAGAAAGAAAAGAAAGAAAAAGAGAAAAAAGAGAGAGAAAAAGAGGACTCCTCAGAGTTTGGTTCAGAAGAAACCTTACCAGAAGATGAATACTAGTCACTTACAAGTGAAATCTCGTGCAAAAGTGTAAAAATTTTTCACCGCAAATCGGTTAGGTTTAGCTCATGCGTGGCAAAAACGCAGGGATTGCGCTGAAGGTCATCTTTTTCGAATAGATGGTCATTTTCGGCGCAACCCTGCGGCTACAAATCATTGCAAAATAAGCAACTATTGCTTAGCATGTTTGTAATCTAATTTTTTTGTAAAATAACAATCCCTGCGCTTTTCATATCAAAAATTAAAGCCTTAAATTTATGATCTACCAAGAAAAAAATGGAGTTTGCCTTTTAGATAAGCCTGTTGGTATAAGCTCCAGGCAAACTTTGGTGAAAGCATGTAAAAATCTGGAGCTTCCCAATCCTTCCAAAGTAGGCTATTCTGGAACATTAGATCCTTTAGCCAGCGGCCTTTTGATAATTCTTTCGGGTGTTTCCCGAAAGCTACAAGATTTTTTTACACAACATTCTAAAGAATATATTGGAACCATTTTCTTAGGGGCTTGCTCGGATACAGACGATAAAGAAGGCCCCATTCATAGGAATGCTGTTTCACGTATCCCCCAGAAAGAAGAAATTTTTTATGCCTTAGAATCCTTTCAGGGGAAAATACTCCAAAAACCACCTATGTACAGTGCTATCAAAATTGATGGGAGAAGATCACATAAAATGGCAAGAAAAGGAGAAATAGTAGAGCTAGCTCCACGACAGGTACAAATTTTTTCTTTGGAAATTCTAGCCTATGAATATCCCCTTTTAACGCTCAAGGTTCATTGCAGCGCAGGAACCTATATTCGCTCTCTTGCCAGGGATTTAGGAAATATTCTAGGATGTGGTGGCTATCTGGATTCTTTGCGCCGTATTTCTTGTGGAGGATTTAGCATAGAAAAAGCCTTTGCTTTGGAGCAGTTGACTCCCTCTTGTTTGATACCTTTGCAAAAAATTTTGGAAGACTATCCCAAGCTCGTTTTAGATCGCTCTTTCTGGCATAAAATAAGAAACAAACAGCCCATCGCTATCCAGGAAAGCCCAGGCGACTCTCCTTTATTGTGGATAGAAAACCAGTTGGTGGCTTTAGGCAAGGTAAAAAACGGCTTTGTAAGAAGTGAGACTATTCTTGTACCTGGTTTGGATGAATCGACTGCAAATTTATCATAATAGAAGGGACTTTTTAATTATTTTCTATGGAAGCAAATATAAAAATCAAAGTTTCTCAATTTACAGCCAGGTTCATGCCAAAGCATAGCTTTGAAAAAACCTGTGTTTCTCTTTCAGAAATCACATTGGATGTTTATAAAAACGAAATCCTTAGCATCATTGGGCCTGCACGTTCAGGAAAAACAACGCTTTTAAGGTCTATCAACAGGCTAAACGACATCTATGAAAATTTTACCAAATCAGGAGACATCCTGTTGGATGACCGATCCGTATACCTGCCTGATGCTGATGTGGCTGATTTAAGAAGAAGGGTCGGGATTGTCTTTGCCCGCCCTGTTGTTTTACCCAAAAGCATTTTGGAAAATATTTGCTTTGGTCCTAAGCTAAAAGGCGTTCGCGAAAAAGAAGAGTTGATGAAGACAGCCGAAGAGTCTCTGAAGGCTGCCTATCTATGGGATGAAGTCAAGGATAGACTCAAAGATTCAGCCCTTTCTCTTTCTGGTGGACAGCAGCAAAGGCTATGTATCGCTCGAACCATTGCCCTGAGGCCTGAAGTTATCATGCTGGATGAACCGACTTCTGCTCTTGACCCTATCTCTACTTCTAAAATCGAAGACACCCTTGTCGAACTAAAATCCCAATATACTATAATTCTTGTTACAAACAACACAAAACAGGCTGCAAGAGTAGGGACAAGAACAGCCTTTTTCCTGATGTCAAAATTGATAGAATATGGTTATACAGATCAAATCTTTACCAATCCAAAGGAAAAACAAACAGAAGACTATATCACTGGAAGGTTTGGATAATGGACGCTATCATTCAAATTTCTGCTCTGGATTTCTATTATGGTAAATTCCAGGCATTAAAAAATATTCATCTTTCCATAGAAAAGAATAGCATTGTGGCACTCATCGGGCCATCAGGATGTGGAAAATCCACCCTGATCAAAGTAGTCAACAGAATGACAGATCTTATTCCAGGAACAAGGGCTTGTGGCGAAATCCTTTTTGAGGGCAAAAGTATCTTTGATCCTAAAATTTCTATTACAAGCCTTCGCAAAAAGATCGGCATGGTTTTTCAGCAGCCAAATCCTTTTCCCCTATCTGTAAGAGAAAACATTGAGTATGGCCCTAAAGTTCATGGAGAGAGGGACAAGACAAAATTAGAACAGCTTGTCCAGGAATCCCTGGATGCTGTGATGCTTTGGGATACACTGAAAGATAGGTTGAATAAAAAAGCGACCGAGCTATTGCCAGATGAGCAGCAAAGGCTTTGTATAGCTAGATTAATAGCCGTAGAGCCTGATGTCCTGCTGATGGATGAACCATGCTCCACCCTGGATCCTATAGCTACCCTGGGAATTGAAGAATTGATGCAAAAATTGAAAGAAAAATATACGATTTTGATCGTTACACATAATATGCAGCAGGCAGCACGTGTTTCTCAATATACGGGTTTTATGCTGTTAGGGGAATTGATTGAGTATTCTGAAACATCTCTTATCTTTTCCAGACCAAAAAATAAAAAAACAGATGATTATATCTCAGGGCATTATGGTTAGGCATTACCAGATAGATGTATTCATAATATACTGCGAACTGCCATAAATTAAAAAATAGAATTAACCACAGAGACACAGAGGCACAGAGAGTTTTAACTTTTGAACCACAGATAAACACAGATGCACACAGATAATTTCAAAACAATTCTATCCGTGTTTATTTGTGTTCATCTGTGGTTCTTTTCTCATTTTTCTCCGTGTTCTCTGTGCCTATAAAATTTTTAATTATTCCTGTCCGCAGAATAGATGCAGCCAATATGACGTTCTCAAACTATTGTTTTGGAAAGAATTAAGATTATGGATAACCCTATTTTCCCTACAGAAAAAGAAGAAAAGAATAACCATTTTTGGGAATATGTAGATCCTTTTGTTGAATCCCGTGAACTTTTGGAAAAGCACTGCAAAGATCTCGGATTAGAGCTGATGAAACGAATTGGAACAGGAGGTTTTGGCTCTGTCTATCTTGTTCAGGATATTTGTACAGGAGAAAAGTTTGCACTAAAAGTTATGGATTTTCGTAGCCACTATGAGGACATCAGTCCCTGCTTTTATCAGGCAGATTCTCAGGTTTACTGTGAAGTATATGTAAATATTTTCCGATCTTTGCAAGATATTTTATCTGAAGAAAAGGTCTCTATCGCCTGTGAAGACCTGGTTTCTTTTCTAGTAGCTTCCCGTAATCTTGAAGATCAGGCATGGGAACATATTCCACAGCAATATCATAAACTCATTCAATATCTCTGCCTTGAAAAAATGCAAAGTTCCCTGCATTTGCTAAAAGAAGAGTTTCTTCCAGGGAATGCTGAGCTTTTACTTCTGGAAATGATCGAACCTAAGAAGTTGGAAAATCTCAGCATAATGGAACTGATGCGTCTTTCTCCCCATCTTTTTTGTGAAATGTTTTGGGATACGAATACATCTTCTTATAGCAAAGCATCTGAAAAAATTTTTCCTGCCAAGATGAGCCTGACACTGAAAGACCTGGCCCAACAAAGCAAAAATCTCTTTGCAGATCATGGAAAGGCTTTGATCCGAGAATTTTTTTATGATGAGCATCAGCCAGAAGATTTTTATTGGAAATTTTCCTGGTTGCCAGAAGACCTTTCCCATGTCAATGACTTCATGCTAAGCAAAGAAATCACCCTGAATGAACTCTGGCAAAGATATTCTTATAAGGAAATCATAAGAAGATTCCCTGAATTCTTTCAGATTAAATTCCAACGCAAGGTTTCAGGAAAAGTAGCTTTACAGTACATACAAGGCGAAAAAAAGATGGAAATCAAACGCCTGCTGGCTGTAAAAAATGAAGTAATTACAGCCAATGCTATGAGGCAATACTTTGAAGGTATAAACCAGGTTATCTTTCCGATACAAAAAGTAGCAGGGAATATTCTGATTCTTTCTTCTTATCTTTATGATGCCAGCGAGATATTTCAAAACCACCTTTATAAAAAAATAGAAGAAATACACCAGGGTGAAAGAGAACGTCTGACCTTGATTGCGTTTCCTGCTTTGATTTCTTTTTTATACCATACAGGGAAATTGCTGGAAAACAGCCCATGGATTTTAGGGGATATAAAACAGGGAAATTTTAAACTGAATCTTGCAGGCCAATGGGAAATCATAGACTATGGCGGACATTTTCTTAAAATTTTAGAGCCAACCACTTCGGAAAGTATTCTAGGAAGCAATGACTATGCCTCCTATACTCTTTTTCATATTCTCAATGCTCCTGGGGATTACCAGATTGATGAAGCGTTGATCCAGGACGCTCTAAGCCGAAATTCCCAATGGTTTTCTCTGGTCAAGGTAGTCGTTCGTATGCTCAGTGCCAGGAGTGCAGACAAACTGAGAGGGACTGATTTAAACAGAGCACTTTTTCGCGATTTTCAAGGATACCACGAAAATATTTTTCTGGAGCTTGTAGAAAAACTTCTGCATAGACAGGACAGCCCTTATCACTACCGTAACTTTTCCCTGCTGAAAAAGGATGTAGCTGCTTTTTATTCTGGAGAAGAAAATCCAGGGCTGGAATCTACCCTGAGACGCTTTCTCTTTATTTTGGGGTTAAGCCTTTGCAGCTATATGCCCTGGCATTTGCTGGATGAAGAAATCCGAAAAAAAATTGTAGTTCGCTATACAAAAGAAAAGGAATCTCACAGTACCTGGTGCGTTGGAATAGAAAACGATACTATGGTAATTACAGAGCATTCTCAGGATGCCTGCCTTATAGGACATAAAGGCTTACACCCTGTAGAGGCTCTAAAAATGATGAGATTTTTTTTCCCTTGTATTGAGGAGTATGACCACAAGCAATTCCAGATAACGCAAACCAGAAAACAAATTTTAGGAAAGCTTCAGTATCTAGGAATCGTGGGGCTGGATACCTATTTCTCACCTCCCAACATCAAATATTTTTACGATCACCTTTTAGAGGCCATTGCCACTCTGGACAATGCAGCATGGATGGATAAAAATTTCTGCCTTGCCATAATAGAGAAAAAAAAAGCAGACATTTCTATGCTTTCTCTTCTGGAAAAGAACAAAGATGAAATCTTCAGGCTGTTACAGCAATCTCAACCTGATTTGGAAAAAGCCAACCAAAAGCTAAGTCTTGTGCTTTTATGGCAAAGGACGTTTTTTAATCTTTTTCTGGAAAGCAAAGAAAAAGGCTTTGATCTGGACTTAATTCATGCAGAGCTTTTTTTTCTGGAAAGATGGGCTATACTCAGGCAAGCATGGAAAAAGAAAAACAGGATTTTTCTGGATTATACGATAGAAAAGCGATGGATAGAAAAGGAAGACATGAAAGAAATTGAATGGCTACTGCATGTCTCTCGATTCTGCTGTCAGGAACAACATGCGGGGGTATTTCTATCTCATGAAATGGAAAGAGATAAAGAATTCCCTGAAATAAAAACACAGGTGGTTTTGGAGGAAGAAAAAAAACTTTGGGAAGAATACAAGATACAGATTTTGTCTCATGCCTTTTTTCCCTCTGATTTTGATAGAGAAAGTCTACAATCGCAAAGCTTAGGAGCGTTCCTGCAAAACGAGTATGGAAAAGAATGGCTTTTGTCCCTGGAAGACGAATCTCAGAAACGATTTACCCATATCATGCAAAAGCTATCGCCTGCTGCTCTCAGAGATTCCTGGAAAGATCTTGCTTTATGTGAAGAATTGCTTGGGCTATGGGAGAAAGGCTCTAAAAAACTTTTGCAGAAAATTGGGGCATTTTTGGTGCAATGTGGTTGCTATGAAGCTCAGACAAGCCTGCTGCAAAGCCTCCAGGATGTAGAGAACATGCTTTCTGATATTTATTCTACCCTGGAGCAAACAACACGGCTCGATAAACGATTTATCTGGGATTCCTTCTTTCAAGAATTTCAGGACTATTTATCTATATGGGATCAGAAATCACAGAAAAACCTGGATTTAGCTTTGTTGATAGCACAGAGACTATCCGAGCGATTGCTGGATCTGAAAAATTTCGTTCACAGACATTTTCTTTTTTCTACTTTGCCAGCAGAAAAATCCCCCCTGGAACATCTCTATCAAAAGTTGAATAAATTTTTCCGAGTTCTTGGCGATAATGGACAGCTTAAAGAATTGCTGGAAAAAATTCAAAGCTATGATAGAGTATCGGAAGAGAGGAAGACAGGACAAATCTATTCTATATATTCATCCTGTTCTCAGTTGATTTTAGAAATAGAAAAAACGGTATTCCAATGGAATGAATTTTTGGAAATTCCTGGCTTTTCCTTTGTCACAAATCGCTATCAAAAATATATGCTTTTGAAGCAACCCATAGATGAAAGAGTCCTTTTAAACGAGATTAAAAATGATATAGTGCAAGGCTGGGCAATGGATTGCCTCCAGACTCGCATAGGAAGATTCCTTTCTCTGCAAGAAAATTTCGACTTGGGAATTCTCCAAAAGGCTGCTATAGAAAAAATGATTTCCTGGATGCATTTACAGCCTGGCCTTTTATTGAGCGAGACCATGCTAAAACAGGATGCTATTGCCGCCCAAATCTATAGCATGCTCCAATCTGCAACCAAGGGATTCCAAAATCTGCCAAAATCTTTAGAGGATTTCTTCAAGATTGCTTCTCATAACCTTGAGGCAATCACCCATGAAGTCCTTCAGAAACGCTTTTGGAATCTATTGCCTGTAGAAGTTCAGGCTCCGTCTTTTCACAGAAGTGTACTTTTAGAATTTTTGGAATACCAGATCGAGCTTTTGCATAATTCTTTGCAATCTGATGGACTCAGAAAAAAAATACTCTTCATGCAATTGGAAAGAGAATATAAGGACTTAAATCTCCAATATATCAGAATTTCTCAGGAATATCCCGAAATCTTGCTGGCAATAGAAAATAGAATATTGATCTATAAGCAAGACAAAGATACCAGGCAGCTTCTTACAGAAGCAACCCAGGAATGGCCTAAAAAAATCCAAATTTTTGCAGACTATCTGAAAATTTTGGAATGGGTTTTGGATGCAGAGAAGAAAAATCTGGCATGGACATGGAGAGAGTTGCTTGAGAATAAAGAAAATTCCTTTCTCCTTTGTGTATATCCTGAGTTGCAAAAGGAAGATTTAAAAGACATCTATCTGGCTCTTTTTGAGCTTAAGCCTTTGCCATCGCTTAAAGAAATTCGCGATTTCATCAAAAAATGCAATTCCTTTCATCTTTCCCAAGAGCAAAAGCAGGAACTGAAAGATATTTTCAAGAAAAAAGATCAAGATAGCGAAATTTTTCTCAAGGCAAAAAAATATATGGATAGCTTTTGCTGGTCTGCTTCCGAGGAAGAAGTTATAGACACCATCGAGAGAATGCCTGTAGATGCCAGGATAAAAGAAGAATTTTTGAAGCTTTATGGGCAGGCAAGGCTACAGCTCCCTGTTGCTCAAAGGATTCCCAAGGAAACCAGATTCTTGAACAAGCTCAGACAAAGTCTTTCTGAAGAAGAAATTGGCAAAGCCTTTTTCCTGGAAGTATGGCTTACCCGTTTCCAAAAAAATATAGACTGGAACATTGTGAACTATTTTGCCGAAGAAATCGAACAATTTCCTGCAGAAAAAAAATTCGACATCTACGATGCATTGAAGAGAGCCAACCCTGCTTCCGACATTACGGGCCTTTTCCTATGGCTTTTCTCTCAATATATATTCAACCCTTCGCTGAATCTGCTGGATACAGGCTCATTCTTTGGTAGCAAAGGAAGCGAAGAAGTGCTACGCCAGCTTACCATGAAATTCATGCACCAGGAAATTCCCTTGAAGTTACAATACAACGTATCTAAAGCCATAAAAGAAAAAAAGGCTGCGAACTGGCAAAGAATGCAGATCATGGAATATCTTTTGGATATTATAGGCAGCGAATAAGTCTTAATTTTCTTGACACAAATTGTGCGATGATATAAAATAAAATTTCTAATTTTTTCTATTGTTATAAAAATTTAAGTTAGGAGAAAAAATATGCTAGAGAAAAAAATATGGATTGCTTTATTTTTGTCAATCTTATTCTGGCAGTCTGCCAATGCAGCGATCATTGGTGCTCCTGGATGGATTGCTTTTAGCGGTACGCTTTCTGATTCCAATCAGACATGGGCATCAGAACAAGGCCCAATAAGCGGATATTCCGCCGCAGTTCTAGGATATACTTTTGCAGCAGGAGAAGAATTCAACGTAGTCGCTTCGTGGGGCCACGACTATCGTGGTGTTGGTATGGTATATGGAACGAATGTGAGTCATACAGATTATGGAAACTATTCCAGCGACTGGCATGGCCCTTATTTTGGAGCCATCAACACAACAGGATTTGCTTCAGACTATGCCTCAACGCATGGTGCAAACTATTATGGACAGTATATGTACGATGGTAGTACAGCGATTCGCTATTTTCAATGGAATCGCACAGGGAATGTCTTGTCTGTCTCTTATCGTGACAGCATGGCAACTGGCTCCTGGATAAACGTAGTCGCTCCCATCACCATATCCGCCAACCAAAAAGTAGTGATCGGTATCGGTGAAGCCAATCCAAATGAAACATCCCCCTTGAAGCTGCTTTCCTTCTACACCAGTGGCAGCGTAGTTCCAGAGTTTAGCAACCTTCTATTCTTGACAATCGGAATATTGCTGAGCCTGGGATACAAAAGATTGTAGATCTTGTAACATTAGGGCTGCGCCAATTAGGTGATGCACTATCAAAATGCACATTTTATCTTTATTAAGCGAAAAAAGGATAAAAAAATTGAGCTACTTTATTGGTTTTTTTTATTATGCAAAAGGAATTTTTTTCTTTCTAACCCATCCTAAATTATGGTTATATGCTGCATTTCCTGCCTTGGTAGCCTTTTTAGGCTATTCTCAAATAATAAATTTAGGAGAATGGACTTATTCCCAATACAAAATTTTTGCTGCTGATCAAAAAATGTCTTGGCTTTTTAAAATTTTCGGTTTTGTTCTGGATGAAATTTTTGCCATTCTTTTAATGATAGCAGGTATATTTTTATTCCTCATTATTAATTTTTTAAGTACACCACTTCAAAAAATATTATCAAAAGAAACAGAAAAACAATGTAAGGGAGAAGTGGTTTGCACTCCCACTGCTGGCAATTTTTTCTTTCGTTTTTTTTCTGGAATTTGGAATCAACTCCATGCTATTTTTGATGTTGTGGTAATTTTTTTCTTAGTACTTTTGGTAGGACTCATTCCCATTTTAGGACAAATCTTTGGCATTTTAGTAGCAAGCTACTACAGTGCATATACTTACCTCAACTTGACTTTAGAAAGAAAAGGATTTTATTATAAACAAAAAAAATATATCTTAAAAAAAAATATAGGAAAAGTTGTGGGATTTGGGATGGCATGTCTGCTGTTCTTATTCATTCCTCTTGGTTTAAATGAAATATGGAATGGAGTTTTTTCTATCCTTGCAATACCTTTTCATGTGGTTGGATCTACTCTATTATGTTTAGAAAAAATTGACTTACAAAATCTTAAAGAATCAGGCATCGGTCCAAAAAACGATAGAAGCCTATAGATTCAGATAAAAGTCCGTTTGACAAATTTTGTATGATTCGTTATCGTTATCTTTATCATTCTCATTATCGAAATAACAGCATTTATTTGTGTTTCTCTTGATAAAGATAACGATAAGGATAAAGATAACGAATCGATTATGATGATTAAATTGTCAATCGAACCCTACATCATTTTGGACCGATGCCCCAATAGATTTACTTTATGGCTCACCATAAAGGCACCAGAGGACACCCAGGCCACAGAGAGGAAAAGAAAAAACAGGGATCAAGATGATTA
>CALKWO010000410.1 GCA_938003875.1 uncultured bacterium | reverse complement strand
ATATTTTTTGGGATACTCCTCTTAGGACATAAACTTTTGAACAAACGCCTATATCATAAAATGGAGGAAAAAAAATGTCAAATCATTCTTTGGGAGAGGAAGTTACCTGTACACTTCTTCAGACAATAGGCAGAAAGTATCTGTCAAAAGAAGCCTATGAGAGAGCGTTAGAGCTTTGTGGAATATTGCCAGACAAAAGAGAATGGAACAAATTCATCAACATTTTCTTTCTACTTCTGGGAATCATTCTGCTCTTAACGGGAATATCCTTTTTCTTTGCCTATAACTGGGCATCTCTCTCGAAATTCTTCAAACTGGGCATCATCCAGGCAGGGATTCTGGTCTGTTTGGGTTTGGTTTTCTATAAAGGAATAGACAGCCTTATTGGAAAATCTTTTCTTGTTGCAGCGTCCATTCTGGTTGGAACTTTCCTGGTTGTTTTTGGGCAAATATACCAGACAGGGGCCGATGCCTATGAACTCTTTGCTGGCTGGTTTTGTTTTATAGCAGGATGGGCCATAGTCGCGAATTCCAATGGACTTTGGTTTATTTCCATCGTTATCTTGAATCTTGCTGTAGGGCTGGGGGCTTTCCAGACTTACAATCTGGATGAAGCATGGCAAATTTGTCTTTTGCTGGAAGTCCTTGCTGCAATACAATTTTTGCCACTCATTATTTGGGAAACTCTCTCTTCGCGATGGGAATGGATGAAGGCAAGATGGTTTTCTCGTCTGCTGATACTGGCTTTACTGTATTTTCTGATTTTTCCTGTATTGATATTTATTTTTTCGAGACAGGAAAAAGATATCCAGCATCTTGCTGTACAAATTGCACCTTTTCTATATGGTGCTTTTGCTTTCTTCCTTTTCTGGTATTACCAATATAAAAAACAAGACATTCTTGTGCTTACAATGAACTGCATAGGATTGATTATTGTGTTCAGTTGTATGATGGGAAAATCTATGCATAGAGCAGAAGAAATGATTTTCCTGAGTATTTTTGTCATCATTCAGGCTAGTATTGCAAGCTTTTGGCTTAGAAAGGTTTGGAGAAAATGGATATCATAAATAAAAATTCTGCTTTTACTCTGGAAAACCTCTTGTCAAAGCTGGAAGAGGAAAAGCTGCTTGATTCTGCAACACACCAAAAAATTACAGAGAGCGTACCCTCTCTTTTGCAGAAGCCTTCTTCTCCCTGGGTTATTCATGCCTTGGCTGCTATGGCAGCATGGTGGGCAGCCATTCTGTTTTTGGTTTTTGCTTTTAGCACACGCTTGATTGATGGTAGGGAAAGCATGTTTTTCTCTGGAATCCTTCTTACTGCTATCGCTGTTTTTCTGAGAAGAATCCCAAGAGTTCTGGAAATGGATTCCACAAGCATTTTTCTCAAACAACTGGCTCTGGCTGCAAACGTTGCAGGGCAGATACTTCTGATTCTGGGAGCCGATTTTGCAATCAAAAATTTCAGCATGATTTGCCTTTTTATCATTGCCCTTCAAGGTATCATGTTTTTCCTCTATCCTGATGTGATCCAGAGATTTGCATCGCCTATCATCATAACTGGAAGTTCTCTATGCCTGCTATACGATCTCAAGATCAATATGATTATCCATGCTTTTGTCATATTTTTAGGAATTGCCAGTGTTTATCTCTGGCTAAAAGAATCTGACTGGAATTTAAAAGAAGAGAGGATCGCCATAAAACCCATGGCCTATGGCATCGTTGTCTCCATGCTTGGGGTATTGGTTCTTTCTGTAGTAGAAAGCCCTGAGATGAAAAACGTCTTTCCCATTCAGTATTGGTGGCTATCTTCGGTTTGTCTTGGTTTGATTCTTCTTCTGTTAGAACATCGAATCCTAAATTCCTATAAAATAGAACCTCTTTCCAAACAATCGCTTCTGGCTTTTGCTGGAACGATTCTTTTGGTCGTTTTATGTTGGAATTCTCCTGGCTTGATAGGGGCCATCTTAATCCTGGTATTAGGTTTTTCCAGAGGGAATAGCCTGCTTATGGGACTTTCTTTGCTTTTCTTTAGCAATTTTTTATTTTTTTATTACTATAATTTGCAGGCCACGCTATTGCAGAAATCTTTGATTTTAATGACAACAGGCATTGTTCTCCTGTTATTCAGGGCTTTATCTCTATATTTATTTCCAGATAGAAATAAGGAGTAAACAACATGAAGATACGCACAACACTCCTGGCGATTTTCAGCCTCATAACCCTGGTTGGATTGAATTTCCTTATCTTGCAAAAAGAAACAATGCTTCGCCAGGGAAAAACCATAATCCTCAAACTAGCCCCTGTAGATCCAAGATCCTTGCTCCAGGGAGACTACATGAGACTGGACTATGAGATCAATCGAGCTATTTCCCATATTCTTTATGAACAGTCCAATACAAATAATAAAAACTATACAGGGTATGTTGTAGTACGCGTTGCCCAAGATCATCTGGCAACTTTCCAGAGAATCCATGATCCCTCTATTCCTCTTGCTCCAGAAGAGCAATTGCTGAAATTCAAACGAAGAGACTGGCGGGTACAATTAGGTGCAGAGTCCTTTTTCTTTCAGGAAGGCCATGCAAAATATTATGAAAAAGCACAATATGGCGAACTCAAAGTTACGGCTTCTGGTAATACGCTTCTTTGTGGACTCCGAGACGAAAATATGCAGCCTATTGTTGTAAAAGAAAAAGGCGACAAAGAAACTTCTAGCGGAAACTAAATCAAACTATGGATTTAGAAACTATTCCTTGACAAGACAGACATTTGCTGTTACTATACAGTTGCATAATTTGTGTAGTTAAAGCCCATGAAAAGGCTATTATTATAAAACTATCCAGGGATTTCCCCTGGATAAATTTTCCTAGGTACAGGGAGAATTCCATGTTAGCCTATGCCTTATCTAAAAAAAGAGCTCTTGAGCGCATCTTTGTTTTTCAGGCAGTAGAGTATGGTTATTTGACCCAAGAGCAATTGAAAGAATGTATTTCAGAGCACGAACAGTGTGAACCCCCTATTCCTTTGCTTACAATATGCAAACAGAAAGGATATCTTACTCCTTCTCAGGTGAACCACCTTATGAGCAGAAGGCTTGATGCGTCTGCTGCAAAAGCGTTTGGTGAAGAATTGAGCCAGAGAGAAGATCGGGAAGAAGGGAAAAAGGGGCCTTCTCTTGTTGTGCCTATCACAGAAGGTATGCCAGAGCAGACAACACAATTGCCTGCCATTGCAAGAGAAGACAAAGAAGAATATGAACGACGCTTACAAGAGAAAGAGCGTTTGCTGGAAAGAGAACAAAAGCAAAGAGATTTCTTGAGAAAAAGAGTAGAGGATCTGGAAGAAAAATTAAAGCAATTTGACTCTCATAAGCAAAATGAAATATCTGCAGTGGCTTTAGAGCTAAACAACTATAAAGACCTCAACAACCAGAGAGAAGAGCTGATCCAAAATTTACAGGCTGAAGTAGAAGAAAAAGATCTCTTTGTAAAAAGAATGCAGCAAAAATCTAAAGGGCTATTCAATCTGGTTGAGCAGCAAAGCTCTGAGCTGCAAAAATTGGAAGAGCAAAAACTAAGATTAGAAGCTCAGGCTGAAAAATTCACAAAAGCAGAAGAATTCTTGAACAATAAGCTGGAAAAAGAAAGTGCTGAAAAATCTCAATTAAAGAAAGAGCTCGAAAAGGTTCAAGAAAATCTACATGCTATCAACGATGAATTAGAAGAATTGCGTAACGAAAAAAAATCTTTACAAAGAGAATTCAAATCAGTAGAACTTCCAGCAGAACTTTCTGTTTTAGAGCAGGAAAAAAAACAACTGGAGCAAAAAACCAGAGAACAAACACGCATTATCGCTAAGCTACAAGCTCAGGACCATAAACAAGGAGACATCGAGCAACAACTGGAAGAAGCTAAAAAAATCTTCGACCAGCAAAAAAAAGATTTGCTTCAGGAAAAGAAGCTGTTTCAGGAAAAATATGAACAGGAGAAAAGACAATACGAAGACAGAATTCATGAAATACAGATTTCTTTAGAGAGCGAATTGTCTCAATACAAACAAAAGAGCGAAAGCCTGGAGCAGAAACTCCAGCAGTATCAGAGTTCTCTTACCAACTGGGATGCCCAGGAGCAAGAAAAAGAAAAGCTTAAAAAGCAGATGGAAGAGAATATCCAAAAGAAAAAAGATGCGGAGAAAGAAAAAGCTGGTCTCGAAAGTCGCATCAAAGAGCTGGAAAGAAAAATCTCTGCATTCCAGCAGGTTTCCACCAATGTAGAGCTAGAGAGTGGAATCATGCTTCCAGGAAGCGAAGGCGAATACTATGTCATCCAAAAGATTTTGGGTAGAGGCGGTATGGGTATTGCCTACTCTGCCTTAAGAGGCTCGGATGAAAAAATTGTGGTAGTGAAAACTCTATTGCCAGAAGTGATGTGCGATATGAAAGTAGTCATGAGATTCATCCAGGAAGCTCGTACTATTTTGGAATTCGATCATGAAAACCTGGTAAGAGGATATGATTTCCAACAAGGCAAATCCATGAGCTATTTCGTGATGGAGTATCTGGATGGAGAATCAGCAGAAGCCATCCTCGATGAACAAGCCTTCATTGAGCCAGTAAAAGCTACAGAAATCATTCTTGGCATTGCAAAAGCCCTGAAATACCTGGAAGCTCACCATCTTGTACACCGAGATGTAAAGCCAGCCAATATCATTCTCACAAGAGATGGTATACCTAAGCTTATGGACTTTGGTATTGTAAAAATGACAGACCGTACATGCTCTCTGACAACAGAGGGTATCATTCTGGGAACGCCATACTACCTTTCTCCTGAGCAAACATACCAGACTAACGTTGATATTCGAAGTGATATCTACAGTCTGGGTGCTACTTACTATCATATGGTAGTAGGAGAAGTGCCTTTCCCTGGCGATAACCCTATTGATGTGATCCAGAAACGTCTGAAAATCAGTCCTAAACCAGATAAAGTAAAATCCGATTTGCCAAAACCTGTCTGCAACATCATAGAAAAAATGATGAATAGAAATAGCAAAAAAAGGCAGGAAAGCGCAAAAGAATTAGTTACAGAATTAGAATCTGTTTTACAAGCTATAAAGAGGTAAAAATGGTAGAATTTAAAAGAAAAAAAGTAGATGAAGATTGGAAAAAACAAGCTGTCATGGAAAAAGAAAAAATTTCCCAGGAAGAAGAACAAGAAAATTTTCCCAGACAGGCATCCTTTGAACATCTTCTCAGTATGCTGGTCACGCAGGCATTCCTGCAATTAGGAGAAATGGAAAACCCTGTAACAGGCTACAGAACAATGGATTTGATAGGGGCAAAGTTCAGCATTGATCTTCTGAAAGTCCTTCAGGAAAAAACCCAGGGCAATCTGACACAGGAAGAAGAACAGGCATTAAGCCATATCATCTACCAATTGCAGATGAGCTATGTCGCCAAAGCAGGAGTGGGTTCTTAAAACGCATCTGTAAACATTATAAGATTGTAGACGCAGGGTTGCGCTGAAAAAGTCGTGTCTTCCCAAAAGCCAAACGCCAGCGCAATCCTTGTGCAATAACTTACTTCCATGATAACCAGGAGGTGATGGTGAGTTATTTGTTGGAGGGAAATAAATGTAAGCAGCTCAAGTTCTCTTGATGCCCTTTTGGTAGCCAGAATCTATTTCAGAAATTTCAGAGCCTTTAATATTGCGGTAAATTCAATATCAACTGAATCAAAAACCAATGTGCGCAAATAGTAATCACTGATACCTTCATATACTCTTTTGCAGGAATGGTGATCACTGCCTATACTTGGAATCAAACCGTATTCTTTACAAATCTTCAGCAATTTGCCAATTCTGTTATCATCTACATGAAAATAATGATGCGTTTCTACTCCAGCAAGGCCATATCCCCTCATAACCCTGATTAAATCCAATACTTGCTCATCCGAATATGCTACTTTATTGGCCCCTCTGTATGCGTGAGCGAGAACTGGCAATCCCCCCAACGCCAATATTAAATTCACGCTTTCTTTCAGAGTAAATCTCACTTCAGGGTATTGAGTATATATCTCGTCGGTGCGGACAATTTTTTTTGCAGCTTTTCTGTCTTCACAACATCCTTTTTTTATTAACTGCCTGATGATGTGTAATTCATTGTATTCGGGAAGTTCGTCAAAACACAAATCATAGCCTTTAGTCTTTAAATGTTCAACGACTTGCTCTGCCCGTCTCTTTTTAGCTGGCAGCAAGGCATCGTAATTTTCTTGCAACAGCCTGTTTTTATAATCGATATTGTAACCCAATACATGCACTCTGGAATTTATTGGAATCGTTGATACATCTTCTTTCGTAGAGGCTGATATCTCAATGCCAGGAACCACGGTAATCCCAATCTCCGTTCCATAAGCTATCGCTTCTTCAACTCCGCCTACGCTATCGTGGTCAGTCAGAGATAGTACAGTTATGCCGAAATCTTTTGCAGCATCCAATAACTCTTTGACTGTTTGGTCTCCGCAAGACGAATGGTTACTATGTGTGTGTAAATCAATTTTCATGTTATCCTATCCTGATCAAATGTTTATATTCATGCCACAATCTATCGTTTTGATAACCAGTCATCATCTTTTCCTGTACAATAATCTTTTTATCTTCGGGAGTTGAATAAAAAGCATTAACTTCCAATTTCACCACTTGTTCCGATGCCTCAATAACGATTTCTCTTAAGTTGTTGCAATACCGAAATGCATTCATGCCTATTTCCAATATAGAGAGAGGCAGTGTGATTTTTTTAATGCCATTACAATACGCAAATGCCCAGTCGCTCACCCTTGTCAAGCTTTTTTTGATCATAATTTCATTGAGATTTTCACATTCATAAAAAGCCCATCTGCCCATTTGTTTGACATCACTTGAAATAATGAGTTTTAGAAGGTTGTGACATCCTCTGCAAAAATTGTCTACGATACTTTCACCTGTTATCTCAATGATGCCAAGTTGGGAGGATATCTTTCTCATCCCTCCAAACAGATGGGCCAGGGTATTATTTCCGCTGATTTGCATGCTTTCAATATTGATGCAGCCTTCAAACACATTCTGGTCAATCTGGGCATCTTGAGCTATTGAGACTTTCTTAAGATTCTCACAATCATAAAATGCAAAAGATTCCAATTTCTTTATCGAGTCGAGATATACTTCGAGTACACCAGAGAAAGCGAACGCAAAGTTTCCTATGTACTCTGTTTGCCTCAAGAAATTTCCCTGTCTCAATTCTCTGCACTTGTAGAATGCTCCATTCCCTATGCTCTTAATCTGTGCATCCCCAAGAAATCTTTTAAAGCTGCAACAATTATAAAATGCACCATTTCCTATGTTAAGGCAGCCACTTACTCTTAAAGTTTCTAATTCCGTGCAATTGCAAAAAGCAAAATCGCCTATGCTACTCACACTGCCAAAATCGATGTTTTTTAAACTGGAACAATCATAAAACGCAAAAGCTCTTATATCAGTTTGGAGACCTTCACAACTGACAGAATTTAGACTTGTACAACCGTAAAAAGTACCTTCTCCAATGATGCAGTTTCTGTTGAGTATGCGAACACTCTTAATTTTTTTGTTGTTGGCAAACGCGTGATTGCAAATACTCGTAACATCTTTTGGCACAAAGATTTCTTCACTTTGTCCTGTATAGCAATACAAAACATTTCCCAGAATGATAAAATCTTTTGATTGCTCCATTAACCACTTTGTGCCATATAAAGCACTGTTGCCGACGTGTATTATATGATTGCCTGTTTCAATTGTGCCGAGTGCAGCGCAGCCTAAAAAAGCGTTTTCCCCAATATGTTCGACCGCCGCAGGCAATGATATCTCTTGTAGTTTTGTACATCTTGCAAAGGCATAATCGCCGATCATTTTTATCGTATCTGGCAAGACAACTTTTAATAGAGAGCTTCTATCATGAAATGCACCACTTGCAATGATGGTGACCGGGATTCCATCAATGGTTTCCGGAATTTCCACCATAGATAACTTTTTCCCTTCTTTGGTCAAACCTTTAATTTCTATCTGACTGTCTTTGATGTTGTATTTGATTTGGTGATATATTCCAAACCCCTGGCTGATTGACTTGATGTTGGAATTGTTCTTATCAGATAAAACAATGATTTTGCAATAATCCAAATTTTCATCGTTCAATTGAGTGTATATGACAGGGCAGGCACTGGATGCTCCGATAAACTTGATTTGAGGAAATTGGGCATGTACTTTTGTCAAAAATAAGTGCCAACCTTTAATAAAATGGAACTCATTGACAAATAAATACAGTTGTTTTTTTTTGTTATTTTCGATAAAACATCTCAGGAGTTCATCAATATCGACATCGAAAAACACGGGAAACTGAAAGTCAATGTATAGGATATCACTTTTAGCTGTGCCCATTTCCAACAAGTTTTGAATGAGGTATCCCATCATACTTCTTTTGTGAAGATTTGTATTACCAACCAGCAGTACATAATAGTTGTTTTTATTGTAAAAAATCTCCTGGACTTCATTGCAGTCATATACAATCATTCTATCCGTAAAGTCCAGGCCTGCATGTGGCACAAATCCGGTAAACCAGGAATAATGTTCTTTCAACGTTTTATTTGCTATCATTGTGCTTAGACTATCCTTACTATTTTTTTGTACAGGGCTGTCAGATTCCCAATTTTTTTGTCACAGTGAAAGTGGCCAAAACACCAACTCCTATATTTGACGTGTTCGTGTATCCATTCCAAATAATCGTTTAATTCTTTTTCGCCTTCATCATAGTATGAAGCAGGCAATTCAGTCAAACATGATTTGGGGCATGAGTGGGTAAATATGTAATCCACACTAAATCCACATTTCAATAAATTTGTCTTTCCTTCATTGTATTCATGCTCCACAGGCATCTCTTCATTCCAAATTGGGACTTTATAATCTCCTCTTAATTTTTTTATTGAAAAAGCTCCGCCAAAAACAAATATTTTTTCTTTATCAACTATGCCTTCGTAAACTTGCCCACGCATCAAATGTATAATTTTATCGCTGATCCTGTGTATTTTCCCTCTTTTCCAATAACTGATCGGATAGCAATTCAATAAATCGAAATTTTCATGATTTCCATCAACAAACAGTGTTGTATAAATCTGCGAATCATACCATTGTTTTAATTTTTCGTCTTGTTGACCGCCATCCCATACAATACCTGCATCGCCACATATCAACAAATAGTCTTCTTCACCGGCCTGAACAGGGAAATTATCTTTTTTCAAGACATCTATGTTGATGATTCCATGTATATCGCTGGCTATAAATAGCATAATACTTACTCATCACAAATTATGTGGAACAATTTCCAATATTCATGTTTTAGATATTCTTCTAAGTGTTTTTTTTTCACTATGATGGAAAGATCGTTACTGACGTTTTCAAAAACTTTTTGTCCTATTTGGTTTATAGGTGTTCCCTGTAAAACAAATTTTTTTAGCTTTGTTGCATAATAGAAAGCTTTGTCTTTTATCTCTACAGTACTCTGGCTGATAATAATTTCTTCCAGAGAGAAAGCATCCGAAAAGGCTCTAAAATCTATCGCTCGAACAGTTTCAGGGACTACAAATCTTTTGTCATTTTTTCCGATAGGATATTGAATAAGAATGGTTTTATCCCGATTGTACAAGCATCCATCCATACTTGAATATGAACCGTTGTTTTGGTCTACATACAATGATATCAGGCTTTCGCAAGAACCAAAAGCATACAAGCCGATATATTTTAGCCCTGAAGACAAACAGATCTTTTGCAATTTGTCACACGCATGGAATGCCCATGCTCCTATTTTGATAGTGGATAAAGGGATATTGATCGACATCAAGTTTTTACAGTCATCAAAAGCACTGTCTTCTATTTCTTGTAATCTTTCATTTAAAACCACTCGTCTCAATTTCCTAGCATTTTGGAATGCAAAACTTCCTATGCAAGCTACATGGGATGGCACTATGAATTCATCTGAATCTCTTCCATCGGGATATCTTATCAGTACGTTTTTATCCTTGCTGTAAAGTACCCCATCTATGCTGCAATATTGATGATTTTTGCTATCAACTATGAATTTGTTTAGTTTATCGCAAGAATAAAAAGCTTTGGGATTGATTCTGTCGATCAAGGAGTTTACATACAATTTGCCGCTTGGAATGTCTTCATTCGACATGATTTCAATAGGCTTCACCTCGCAAAATGCAATTTCTCTATCAGCCAGGAATCTGTCAATTTGAATATTCGCACTCATTAAATCTCGTATCGTTCTGTCATAATCTTGTCTCAATGCCAATTGGTACAATCCTTTTGCCTTGAGTATGTCTTTTTGTATTCCCAATCCAAACAAATAGCAGTAGGCCAAATCTCCTGTCCCGTGTGAGTAGTTTTGTTCCGATGCTTTTTGAAACCAAGACATTGCCTCTTTGTAATCTTGATCTACTCCGTTGCCCTCAAAATAGCACTCCCCAATGTCTCGACAGGAATGTGCATAACCAGCTTCGGCAGATTTTTTCCACCAATATATTGTTTGGCTGATATCTTCTTTTACTCCCTGCCCTACCAGATAACAATATCCCAAATCACACTGGGCTTCCAAACTTCCTTTTTGAGCCGCCTGATAATACAATGAAAATGCCATCTCGAAATTGACTGGCTTCCCTAAACCGAATGAATACATATCGCCTAGAATCACCAGAAAATCTACAATGCCTTGATTTGAGTAATTTTCGACTTGGGGAATTATTTCTATAACCAATTGATTGGCTTTTGTTCGATCGATGGCAACTCCATTTCCCTCAAAATATGCCAGTGCCAGTCCAAAAGTGCCTTTGATATTACCCATGCTATGAGACTTATAAAAACATTCAAGGCTCTTCTCTTTGCTACGAAAAAATCTCGCACTCCCCAAAGAATATTCTTTGCCTTGTTGGTATAATTCTTCTGATATATTTTTTATATCTTTCACTGTACTATTCCATCTATTCACAAGATTGGTTGTTCATAATATTTCACTATTTTTTCCAGGGTAGTTTTAATGCAAAACTCTTTGCTTAGACATGGAGTTTTCGGAAGTTGTGTCTCTAACAATTCGTTTATTTTTTGAATCCACATAGCATGTTGTAAAGGTAAAAATTGGCAAAGGCCTAAATCACCCTCTTTAGGACACAGGTTAGAGACTAAACAGGGAACCCCCATTGCTTGCGCTTCTAGCAAGACAATTCCTAATCCTTCCCAAAGCGATGGTAAAAGAAATACATCTGATATGGAAAGTATTTCGGCAACAATATTATCACCGTAAGTGAATAGCACTTTATCCAGGATGCCCAAATCTACAACTTTTTTATAAATATCCTCTTTCAATTTTCCAGTACCCACTAAAATCAGTTTTATGTTTTTTTCCCCTTTGCACAATGTCACAAAAAACTCTAGCAGGAAAAAGAGATTTTTCTGCTTTTCGAACCGCCCTACAAATAGCAGATGCCTGTCTTTGGGATTCAATTTATACTTACTGTATACTTCATCCTGGTTGTACTTGTTTATATCGAATTTATCGTAGTCAATGCCTGTAAATAATGTTTGAGATGAATGTTTTCCATATAAAAAAATGCAAGCAGCTTTTGAACATCCTAATTTTACAGTTGCGTTTCTTTCTATGAGCCATCTTGACGAAAGCAAAGCGATTTTTTTTGAAAAAGACAAGTTATGCGGATTGGATTGGTGACAATGGGAAATACGAATAGGTACATTCATACTTTTGGCTACATGTAAATATAATCCGTTCATACTGAAATAATGGGAATGAACAACATCAAAGGGTCCCTCATGTTTCAGAATGTGTTTCAATTCTCTTGCATGGATAATTGCCCTTGCAAGCCCTTCTTTATTGGTGTATATGCTATATATATTTCCCCCGAATCTTTTTATTTCTTCTTCATAATACCCTGGAGTGCTTGCAGTATTTACAAAATCAAACTGAATTCGAGCCCGATCTATTCTTCGATAGATTTCCATGATAAAAGAACTAATACCATTGATGCGAAGATTACCGCCAATTTGCAACACTCTAATCTTTTTTCTCGTTTTGCAATCTCTTGTCATATCAGTTTTTTTACCTCGGCTTCGATGATATCTACTACCTGCTCAACATTCAGGTGTGTCGTATCGATTTTTATATGTGGCATGTGATACCTGACAAGAAAAGATTCCATTTTTTCAACCGCCATAGGTGACATATCTGCTTTGAAAATATCTTTATCTTTGTTATTTCTATTGAATATTCTATCTTTTACTGTCTTGATGTCGGCACAAAGAAGTACGGTCAAGGCAGGTTTTCCGATCATTTCAATCAGACATTCAAAAATCGGCTCGCTATTTTTGCTGCCACACCAAAAATAATTGGATAGAAAGTGCCGGTCTGTAACGATATTCTCCATTTGGGATCTCTTGCCGCTAATGATATTGTTAAGTCCATAAAACCATGCCCGAATTACCTCATCTGGATTGTCGTTGATGACATCTCTCAGTTTTATGTAGTTGTCAAAATTATTGCCTTCATCGAACAAGAGATGCATCGATTTTTCGATAAAAGTAAAACCCAATCTTTGGGCTAACAGTTTGCCAGTTGTAGTCTTCCCTACACCATCCATTCCTTCAACTGCTATAAGCATCTTTTTTTCCCCTATTTTTATTTTCTGTTTCTTTTCGTCGTGTCTATACCCTTATAACTTTTGCGTCACATCCATTAAAGACATTCGCAATTATTAAAATATGTCTTGGTATTTCTATGTACGTCATTTTTTTACATCCGCTGAATGCCCACTCTCCTATACTTTCCACTGTATGGGGTATGAATATCTTTTCAAGATTGATGCATTCACTGAAGGCACCTCTGCCTATTGTTTTCACCGTTTGTGGTATAATGAGTTCCTTCAAGCTTTCGCAACCACAAAAAGAGTTTCGTCCGATGTTCAGCACACTCGGTGGAATCGCGACTCCTTCTTTTGCAGCCTTGCTTGTACAACAAATCAACTCTTTTTGGTCTTTATCGTATAAAATTCCTTTTTCGACAATATAGTTGCTACTGTGATTTTCTATTTCGAGGTTGACACACGAAGCAAATGGATTATATCCTACCTGTCTGACACTAGGCGGGATGATTATCTTTTTTAATCTTCTGCAATTCCAGAAAGAGTTTCGTCCGACGGTTCTTACTGTATTGGCCAATTCCAAAATATCATTCGGATATCCCATAGAATAGTGTATTACCGTTGTTTTTTCGGCATTATACAATGCCCCATTTTCATATACAAAATATGGGCTGTGATTTTCCAGTGTCAACTTCTCACAATCGGAGAACACATTGTTGCCCATAAACTTGACGCTTTTGGAAATAATCACCTTTTCTAAATTGTTGCATTTATAAAAACTATGCTTACCTATCCAATCTACACTGAAGGGTATTTCATAGGTAGTTGCCAAATTTTGAGGATTATAGTGAATCAGCATACTTATGTTTTGACTGAATAACACCCCATCCTCCCAAATAAAATAAGGACTTTCATTTGTAATCGATAAGTTATCACATCCTGCAAATGGATCATCTCCCATTTGGTCGACATATCGTGGAATATTGATTTTTTTGAGGTCGCGGCAATAAATGAATGCATCTCCACCAATGCAAGTTGTGGTATCAGGAATGACTATGCTATCAATGAATGTGCAACTCCAAAAAGCACCTGTTTCTATTTTCACGATGCCTTCAGGAATGACTACATTTCTTTCATGTCCCAGATATTTTACCAAAGTATCATTTTCGACAAGAAAGTCTGGATTGTATTTCTTTGGAGATTGGATATTGGTAAACAAAAATCGAAACGGCTTGATATCTCGCTCAAAAATACCACGGCAAAATCTTTCACCAGAAACCAGGATGACATTTCTGGAATCTATCAGACCGCCAGCGAGCTTGGATGTATACAGACAAAAAATAGCAGAATCGGCATGAAGATTTTTTGCACAATTGTCGTAATCTTCACCCCACTGCTCACAGCGAACATTTACTCTGGTTTGCCCATTAGAGATGACTATGTCACAGGTCGAACCTTTGCCGATTTCAATGTCTTTTTCTTCATATCCTTTTTTCAATAACCTATCAATACATTCCAAGATTACAAAATCCTTGTGGGCAACAAGAGGATACCACGATTTTTTAAACAGAAATCGCTGTTTTTCCGACTCAATAAGAATTTCAATCCCAGAATATTTTTTTTCAAAAATATCTGGCTTGATTTCTAAAAATCCCAGTTTGCGATACAAAATCACATACTTCATGTCTATGAACAAAGTACCCATCACCATTTTTTCTTTACTCATGACTGGCTTCCTTTTGCATTGTGCTACATCTCAGACTGAATGAACGCAAAATATGGGGTTTAGTCTCAAATTGAGTGATCCATCTTATACCCCGCCTTCCAGCCATTTCTTATACCCAGCCTTTGCTTGCAAATGTTTATTTCATCATATTTTGCAAAAGTTGGGACAATATGTCTTGAGGGTAAACATGCTACTGTAACCACTCAAAATTCAAATCACTTAATTCGAGACTTTTTCGTTCATTTCGCTTGGGACGTAGCAGCATTGGATTTTCTATGGGCCACCTCTGCCTTTTTCCCGGCAGTAAAGTAGTCAAGGTCTTCCAGGTATCCAGATACCCTTCGAATCCTGCGGACTTTGTCGTTGCCACATTTAGGACAGTTATCGAATGTCCCAACTTCTCCGCAACTAAGGCACTCATCTAGCGGAAAATTTATACCAAGATAATTGACACCATGTTTTATACCGGCTTCTATGATTTCAAGCACAGCCTCTGTGTTCTGTAATGGGGCAGATGAGAATTCCACATACGATATGCATCCGCCGTTAGTTAAAATATGGAAAGGCCCCTCCAGTCGAATTTTATCGAGAGGATGTAAACGAGAATCTACATCTACATGGAACGAGTTGGTATAAAATTTCTTCTCTAAAATCTTGTGCGTGAAATATTTTTTGTCTATGCCTGGAAATCTTCCTGAAATAGACTCTCCTGGCGTAGCTAACAGAGCGAAATTCATCTTCCTGGATGCTTTATATCCATCCACTACTTTTCTCATATGCTGTACTATATCCAAAGCGATGGCATAATTTTTCTCTGACAAATAGTATTTCTCGCCAGCCAAGACCTCAACTACTTCTGACAGTCCAATAAAGCCAACAGACAATGTCCCATTCTGAAAAACTTCTTCCAGTGATTTGACTGTCTTGAAATCTTTCAGCCAAAGGTTGAATTCATAATTGCAAGGGAAATCTTCGGCTTCCATTTTCAGCAGCCGGTAGTATCTATCGAGAAGAATCTCTTTAACAACATCGGCAATTTTGTTCCATTCTTCCTTGAAAAGCTCAACTTTTTCTTCAACAGTCTTATTTGGATATACGTTGTCA
The DNA here is from genome assembly GCA_938003875.1 of uncultured bacterium. Classification (GTDB taxonomy): domain Bacteria; phylum Planctomycetota; class Uabimicrobiia; order Uabimicrobiales; family JABWCH01; genus JABWCH01. The sequence continues at coordinate 6,066 of CALKWO010000410.1, read as the reverse complement.
ATCCCAAGCGCAATTCTTGGAAGATTGATAGTAATGAACCCAATGTTGCCTCTTCCAATTGAGCTATTTTCACTAAATATGTTGGCTACGACTTTTGTCCTGCATCCCATAATGCCTACCTTGTGTGGATCGTAGTCGATATTTGGCTTGGAATCGAACAACAAGTAAGTCGGAATCATTTTCTTGCATGTGGACTCAATAGCCAGACAAAATAAATCATAATTTTTGTCGGCTCGTGAATAATTGACTCCCTTTTTTAGCTTGAAAATAAAGTTGGGTTTAATCACTTCTGGCGATGAGCCTTTGAAATACTCAATTGTAGAACGGGTCACAAAACGACCGACACTGTTTGTTGCCAGCCCCAGATTGAGAGATACATAATATGTGACCTGACCACATCTGATTCTTGCGGTGTTTATCCAATCGACAAATGATTCAATCGAATCTTTCAATACCTGAAAGTTTTCTTCACTGTCAGGAATACCGAGCCTGGTAAACAATATTTCGATTTCTTCATCAAAGTTGGGAAAGCCTATACCGCCGGCCTGCTCATTTCCCAACTTGAGAATAATATCCCTGTAGTAATTGAAAATTTCAGCGATTTTCCTAAAGTTAGAAAATCGTAAAAACTTCTCATAGGGAAAGCCTTGGAGTATATCCATTTGCAAACAATTATATGTCTGCCCATACGACTCGAGTTCATGTATGTGGATTTTGCCGTCTCTGTGCAGACTAGAATATTTTGCGTCCAATTCATCTAGGATTTTTTTCTGGACAGCCTTTGTACCTTCTTCGTACACATAGCCAACATAAGTTTTTCGTTGGGCTGCATTATCGAACTGAATCCCTTTCATACCTCTGAGCCTCCTCTTAGCTCAATAAATTTTTGATTTCTGGAGCCGACATATGGAACAGTCGTGCAACGCTCTTCATCAATATATTTTCCCACTTTTATGTAACGGAGATACTTTAGAATTTCTTTGGGAACTTCGTTGAGTTCAAACCCAGTATATAGAACAATATCGAATTCTGTCATTTTTTTCACAAGTTCAAGAATAGATGCATATTGAAGCAAAGGCTCTCCGCCCGATATGGTCAATTTTTTATTTTTTATATTTAATCGCAATTCGTCGGCTAAATCTTGAATTCGAACTGTTCTGCCTCTGCTGATGTTCCAAGTGGCTGGATTGTGGCAAGCATAGCATTTACGTTCACATCCCTGAACATATAAAACTGTTCTTATTCCTGGCCCATCTACTATAGAACCAGTATAGTCTATTGAATTGATGATTACGTTCATATACTGCGCCTCAACTCTTGTTGCCATTCCTGCCTTAGCAGGAATGGCAACATTATTTTGACTACTGCGATAGATCACTTTTTCCCCTTTTTTTGGGTTTTGATTTATATGTTTTCCTTGATTTCCTTGCTTTGATCATACTATTTATTTGTTCCATATTTCAATTTATCTATATTTTTTGATTCAATTGATTATCTTTAGGAGCAATTTCCCCATTTTCCATAAAATTTTCCTTAAATTTAAATATATCTCTCTCTTTTTTTTTTTATAATACACTTTTTTATGTCTCTGTCAAATAAAATATTTTTTACACCAAAATAACTGCATTAATGCACTAAATACTCAATGTTCGCGCAAATTAAAAACAACTATGCTGAATTTCCTGCTCTTTGTCGCGTAGCGACTTAGTAATAAAGCCTGGGCATTCATGCCCAGGACAGAGATATTTCAAAATTTATGCCCTTCAGGGCAAAGTAAGTTTTTTCCGATGAGGTTTAAGGAAGAATTCATCATATTACTCAAGAAACATCACATCGAAACAAAGCTCTAAAATCTTACACTTTTCTTCTCGGTTTTTCTCTGTACTACTAACTAATCTGCAAATTTTTGTTGTTCGGCAAAGAAAATCTTTTTTATCCGCAGATAAGCATTAGTATTAATAAGTTACCAAAGCGGAAGGGAAAGCCTTCTGGAAGGAATAAAAACAGTGCCGCCTGGAACAAGAAAAAAGCTTCTCTAGCTCCTTTTGCCAGGAAGATACAATGTCTTGTATTCTCTTTTTTTATTCCTGGAAGAAGGTTTTCCCTGGAGCAACAAACCTCAGTGATTCTTTTTTGTTTGCAGCTCTGCTTTGGTGTATTTATCCGTGCCTGGTTAATTTTCTGCGTTTCCCTTAGGTTAACACATATGACGTTTATGCCCACATTTTGCTACGTTTTGCTAAGAGAAAAAGCTAGCTCTATGATCAAAGAAGAGTCAAAGTTTTCAACAAATTTCTTTCTTTTTCTTCAATTATTTTGGGCATCTTAGAATGCCTGCGTAACTCCTAACAATAATTTTCTATACAGCCAGCTACTCGCAAACAATCCCTGTTCCTTCTATAGCAAAATTATCTTCAATTATAAATCTTCCCAGCTCTGGTATTTGAGAAAATTTTTCTACCAGAACAGGCTCTTTGGTTTGAAAATATACGATCCCTGTTTCATTCTTTTGCAGACTGGATGCCTCTTCTTCTAGTAAATCCAAAGTCGAGGAATTTCGTCTTTCTTTTATTTTTACAGATGTACTTTCTATTTCCTGGGTAGCACAACGAAGCATGAAGGGCTTATTCAAAACGAGAGGTCTGTCCGAAAGCCAGAAAAGATTCCCCTGGAAAGAACATCTCGCCTCAGGCGCGTTTTCTTTTTGTACAAGGATCTGCCCTCGCTTCCAAGGCAAATCTTCCTTAAGAATAAGGCCGATATTTTCCTTTTCTCTGGCCATTTTAACTTTTTTCTGAAATATTTTGACTTCTTTTACTGTAGCTTCCAGGCGATCTGGCAACAATAGAATTTTTTGACCTTTACGGATAGTCCCATAGGATATACGTCCTACCAGCATTTTCTCTCCACTGCTTTCATATATATCCTGGATAGGAAGCCTCAAACATTCTTCCTTTTTTTTACTTTCCATTGCTATTCCATCCAGAATACTAAGCAAACTCCCTTGCTTATACCATTTCATATAGGAAGATTTCTGGATGATATTCTCTCCTGCCCTGGCACTCACAGGAACGACCGCATAGGGCGAAGCTGGAATTCTGGCAAAAAATTCCAAAAGATGGCTTTTAATACTGTTGAAGCAAGATTCTTCATAGTTTACCATGTCCATCTTGTTGATGGCTACAATCCACTTTTCCAATCCCAGAAGATGGAAAAGATAGGCATGTCTTTTGGTCTGCTCCTGGATGCCTTCTTTTGCATCTACAATCAATATGCCCGTTTGAGCAAGGGTGGCACCAGAGATCATATTTTTGATAAACTCCACATGGCCTGGGGCATCAATAATGACATATTTACGCTTACGAGTTTTAAAAAACGCCTGCGTTGTATCTATGGTAAGGTTGTTCTCCCTTTCCTCTTTAAGCTGATCGCTAATATAGGCTATTTCCGTGTCTTTACCCAATTCTCTGGATATTTTCTGTATCTCTGCTATTTTTTCTGCTGGAAGAGAGTGTGTAGCAAGCAAAATCCTTCCAATCAAAGTGGATTTTCCATGGTCAACATGCCCTGCTATGATGATTTTTAATGGATATTTTTCCATCAGACTTTCCTTTTATAAAATTCAGTCCATCCCTTGAAAAAAAGATTTGTATTTATCTATGCCTATAGATAAAATAATTTTTTTATTTTAGCAAAAAATAGCACAATCTTCATTACTTTATTTTTATTTTCGAGGAGTTATTCTATGCCGATTTATGAATATTTATGCAACCAATGTGAAGAATCTTTTGAAACTTTCCTTCGATCCCAGGATGATCCAAACCATGTAGCTTGTCCTAAATGCCAGGGAAAAAATTTAATAAGACAATTTTCCACCTTTGGAATGAAGACTTCTGGTAAATTCACTTCCAGTAAATCCAGCTCAGGATGCTCTTCTTGCAGCACACATAGCTGCCATAGCTGTAGTTGTGGTGGTCATTAAAGTATGCAGCGCATTCTTATCAAGCTAGGCGGATCGGTCATTACCCATAAAGACTCGTATCCGCCTCTGGCCAATCTCCCTGTAATCCAAAGGCTGGCTCATGAAATCAAGGAAGCATGGGAAAAAGGAAAAAAACAGTTTATCATAGTCCATGGTGCAGGTTGTTTTGGCCATATTCCTGCACATCAATACAAAATGACAGCATCTTGCTGGCACGAGGGAAAAAGAGAAGGGACTGTAAAAATTCGGCAGTTCATGCAGGAGCTAAACCAATGTGTCGTAAAAGAGCTATTCGAGGCTGGACTGCCTGTGATTCCTTTCCAGCCTAGCTCTGCAAGCCTCATGGAAAACAAAAAGCTTCTCGAATTTCCTGCTTCTCTCATAAAGAGATATATGGATTTGGGCATTATACCCGTTGCTTATGGAGATATTTCCCTGGACACCAAAACGGGAATAGATATACTTTCTGGAGACCAGATCATTTCCTATCTTGCAAAGACCCTGGATATTTCTTCTATCATAATGGGCAGCGATGTGGATGGAGTCTTTTCTCAAGACCCTAAAAAAAATCCTTGTGCCAGACTTCTTCCAGAAATCACTTCTGAGAATATCACACAAGTATTGCAAGGACTTACTGGTTCACAATACATAGACGTTACAGGAGGGATGGCACAAAAAATCCAGGAACTGTTCCATATTGCCAGCACCCAAAAGACGATAAAAATCTTGAATGCACTGGAAAAAGGCCGGCTGAAGCAGGCCTTATTAAACCAAAATTGTATAGGAACTTGCATAAAATGAAAACAAAAGTAGCCATTGTTTCCTGCAAAGAATATGATCGCTCTCTTGTTTTATCTAGCGTTGAGAAGTGTATAGAACTATGCGGAGGTATGGAGAGTATCATAAAAAAAGGGGATGATGTTTTGCTTAAGCCCAACCTGCTTACAGCAAAACCACCAGAAAAAGCGGTGACTACACACCCTGAAATGCTGTTTGCTCTGGGAAGCATTCTGAAACGTCATACAGATAAAATCCGTATAGGAGACAGCCCTGCATTTGGCACTTGTGCTCATGTCATAAAAAAGAATGGCATGGAAAAAATAGTGCAAGAACTAGGTCTTTCTATTACAGAATTCCAGAAAAGCGTATCCTTCAAATTGCCCGAAGGCCTCTTTAATCTGGAGTTGTCTAAAGATTGCCTGGAAGCCCCAAAGCTCATCAATATGCCTAAATTGAAAACTCACAGCCAGATGCTCATGACCCTTGCTGTAAAAAATCTTTTTGGCTGTATTGTCGGAACACGCAAGGCAGACTGGCATTTCCGATCAGGCGTTGATTATCTTTCTTTTGCCAGGCTTCTTGTAGAGATTTGCCTTGCCCTGAAACCCTGCTTCAATCTAATAGATGGTATAACAGGTATGCAAGGAGATGGTCCAAACAATGGTGATCCAAGAGAAATAGGAGTGATTGTAGGAGGAGAGAACCCTTTTGCAGTAGATTTTGTAGTATGCAAAATCGTTGGCATAGATCCAGAAGAGCTTTTCACCATGCAGATAGCACGCAAAATGGGCATTTTCGGAACAAGAGAAGAAGAAATAGAAATTCTAGGCGAAACCATAGAAAACGTCCAGATCAAAGATTTTATCCGCCCTAAAAACCATCCTCTACTCTTTGGCCCATCTTTCTTGCAAGGATTTTTACGCAAGACATTTACAGCCAGGCCTGTTATCCAGCCTAAAACATGCCAGATGTGCATGGCATGCAAAAAAATTTGCCCTGCTCAGGCCATCCAACAAGAAAAAGATGCCTTAAAAATTTCTTACCAACACTGCATTCGTTGCTACTGCTGCCAGGAAATCTGCCCTCACAAGGCAATTGAAACACAACAAAGCCTTATCTTGCGCATCATGAAAAGGCTAGTTGATGAGACAAAAGTCTTTTGACAAAATAAAAAGGAAAGAATTTTGATTTTTTTAGGTTGTCTTTTAAGAAAACGCATTTGAACCACAGATGGACACAAATAAACACAGATATATTTTAAAAATTTATCCACAGATTACTCAGATTACACAGATTTAAAGGCA
>CALKWO010000409.1 GCA_938003875.1 uncultured bacterium | reverse complement strand
CACAAATAATTTTTTATAATAGTTTTTTTCAATTTTATCGTTTTTTTAGATAGCTATTCATGAATAAATTACAGCCAAAAAGATTATTTAATCCGTGTTTATTTGTGTTCATCTGTGGTTCTCCTCTCATTTTTCTCTGTGTTCTCTGTGTCTCTGTGGTAAAATTTTAAATTATGCCCGTTCTCAGAATATATAGTCGCATTATTCTTTTTGGAAAGGGAAGAGGGTAATCAGGGCTGGCTCTAGTATCTTACGCCAGCTTCCCCAATTGTGGGCTTCAGGCAATTTACGGTAGGAATAGCGAATGCCATTTTTATCCAATCTATCTTGGAGAATTATGTTTCCCTTAAGAAGCAATTCTTCTAATGGCCCAATGGAACCGCAATCCAGCCAGAAGCAGGAATCCTTGATTTTAGAATAGTCTATACTCTCCATCGCATCTATAATTTTAGGGCCTTCTTTTTCTGCTTCCATTTCTTTGAAGATAAAAGCCCCTGACTGGCAAAGTGCCTTGCCAAAGGATTCGTTCATTTTGTAAGCAAGATAAAAAGAAACAAGGCCTCCCATTGAGGCACCTGCAAAAGCACGCTGCGATCTCTCTGGGGTAATGGAGAAATTTTTCTCTACAAAAGGAACAAGCTCTGTTTTAGTAAACTCATAGTATTTCTCTGAGCAGGCGTATTCTTCGAATCTTTTGATTGGATCAATGAACGCTGCGACTAAGGGTGTAATGCGTTTTTCTTGTATGAGCAAATCCAATAGCTTCGTTGCATAAGCCATGCTAATATAATCGCTTCCATCATGCACAACCAAAAGAGGATAGCTTCCCTTCGGATCATACTGATAAGGAGTATATACCTGCAATCTGCGCGAATTTTTCAAAATTTCACTGTCTATAGTGAAAGATTGGATCGTACCCTTTTGTTCTGGTTCTTTGTCCAGCCAGGCTGGCCTGCTATACAAAGGCATCCATAGATCGGATTTATAGCCATAGCCTCCTATATCTTTTCTGGGGTTCAAAGGGTCTAATATCCATTTATTCCCATCCACTACATATTGGTATTCAAAACGGGATTCCAAAGAGAAAGTCTGATCCTGTAACACATACCAAAGGTCAGTCTGTGGTATTTGTGCCATAGGGCAAGTAGGCTTCCATCCATTAAAATCTCCTGCCAGAGAGACAGATTGCGCTTTTCCCAGATAAACAAAAATTATCTTTGTCTCTTGTGCCAGGGGAAAAGAATTTTTGTTAGACTGAAGGAAGCTTTCTATCAATTCCTGCTTTTTTTCCACAGGGGCTTTCTGTACTTCTGATAAAAAGGCATCCCAGGAATTTTCCTGGCTGCTGACAGAAAGTAAAACAAATAGCAATAAAAAGAAAAAAAAATTATGAACCAAGGCAAACCCTCCTAAAAATCATCCTCACGTTTTACGTTGATTACGAATTTTCCCTTGTTAAAAGGAAGAAAAGGAATTTTCGAGTTCACTTCTCGATTGATTTTAAAATAGGTTGCAAACACGGCTATACTATAGCGATGTCCATTCCCCTGCTCCAACTCGCCTAGCTTGACAATGCCTTCAAAGAAACCCTGTGTATCTATGCGTACTTTGGATTGCAATATCCAGTCATCCTGGTATTCGTTTTGCGTCATGATGTAAAGAGACAGCTTGTTTTTGTAATCCTCTTCTATTGTAGAATAATAAGGCAAAGAGCCTTTGACCCTTGTACGCACTCTATTGACGATTTCATCATTCTTGGGTGCTAGAATCCATATATCCACTTTGGGCATATTTTGAAAATTGTCTATCCACCTATAGCCATCATAAAGCTTGTAGCCGATGAAAACATTGTAGCTTGTCTGCTTGTCTTCTTTTTTCCCACTTGTCCCTGTGCTTCCTTTTAAAGTGATCCCAGGATAAGGACGATAGACTGCCCCGAATTCTCCTGTTGTTTTCTGGTATGCCTCGACACTGAATTTGCTGACATTGAGCATGGAAACCACAAAAGGTTTTTTCAATGTTTCCATCTCGTCCTTGCCCATATATTCTATCAATGGCTGAAAGTCTACAAGTTCATGACGTTTTATGTCTTCCAGCTTCAAGGTAATGTAGTCTATATTTTCCAATTCAGGACCAAGGCTAAGATCATCCCCCAAGAGCAACTTGAGTTTATCAAAATCATTTTTTGTATAGTTGATTTCGATATTCTGTCCAATTGCCTGGGTAACAACATTCCCACCCCATACTTTTTTCACAAAAAAATCGTTTTCATAAATATAGCCTAAACGATCTTCTTTAAAAAGTATTTTGAGCATTTCATGCCCTGTAGAGGATAAAAAGCGGTCTTTCTTGATTGTTTCCAGATCGGGGTCTATCAACCTTCCTAAGAAAGCACAGGAGCAAAGCAAAAAACAACACAGAAAAAAACTTTTGTTTAGCATAAAATTGCTCCCCCAAAAAAATATTACACAGAATGCAGAGAATTTTGAAGGCCTCTGCATTCTGTGTGCTGTTTATTTAATCTCTCATAGCATAGAAAATTTCTTTGAGGCAAACGACCATAGTGAAGGCCATAATAAAATTGCATAAACCTATTAGTGTTTGCCCTAATTCCATGCCTTGCAAAGAGATGGTATTCATGATTGTATCGCCACCAATAAAGCGAATGAAAAGAAGCATAAAGCATGGCAATAGAAAATCTTTGCTATATTTGGTATGGAATGTAAGAATACCAGCGACAAGACCTCCCAGAATCAGAACAGCATTCAGGCTGCCATATAGATTGTTTTCTTTTGTTGGTCTTCCGACCAAGGCTAAAGAAACAGCAGCCACAAGTGCAAGAATCAACAAAATCTTTAAAACTTTGTTCATCTACACGCTCCTAAAAATGATTGTCATATATAGCGTGGCAGATCACAAATCTGCCACGGGCGGAATCCATTCTATTTTTTCTGAGACAAGACTTCTACCATTTTTTCCATCATTTCCTGGATACGAGGTACCATAGCCCTTGCATCCAGAGGCGTTCCTTCCAGAATCAGGGCATTGTCTATAAGTTGCTGGCAGGCAAGAGGCAGGATGACATTTCTAGGATCATTGCCATAAATCTGGATGAGATTTTTGATAAAAAAATGCTCTTTGTTGATTTCTAAAATTCTCTTGGGCATTTCGTATTTTTCATTCATCCACATTTTCATGATCTTTTGCATACCAACGCTAGGGGCATCTTTTGCAGCGACCAGACAGCATGGACTGCCAATGAGTCTTTTGGAAAAACGTACATCCATTACTTTGTCTTTCAGGGTTTCTTTCACATAGTGTAAAAAATCTTCAAAAGAACGCTCTGGAATTTCTGTGGTTTCTTTCTTTTCTTCTTCGCCTTCTTTTTTAGCTTCTTCCTGGTCTTTAACTTGATCTAAGGCAATGTCTTCACGGTCTATGGATACTATATTTTTTCCCTGGAATTCTGTCATATCAGCCAGAAGGAAATCATCTACAGGCTCTACCATATAAAGAACTTCAATGCCTTTTTTCTGGAAGATTTCCAGATGAGGGCTTTTTTCGATGCTTTCTCTGTTTTCTCCAGAAATGTAATAGATATCCTTTTGGCCCTCTTTCATTCTGCCTACATATTCCTGTAAAGAAACCAGGTTTTCTGGTGCTTCTTGAGAAGAATAGAAACGGAAAAGGTTAGAAAGCTTTTCTCTGTTTTCATAGTCTGAACGATAGCCTTGTTTGATAAACTTGCTAAAGTTAAGCCACAGTTTTTTATAGTCGTCTTTTTTCTCTTTGCTCAGTTCTTCCATTCGATCTAAAACTTTGCGAACCAGATTTTTGCGGATTTTAGTAATGACCTGGTTTTCCTGGAGTGTTTCTCTGGAAATATTCAAAGGCAGATCATCCGAATCCACGACTCCGCGTACAAATCGCAGATACATCGGCAGTAGCTCTTCGCAATCGGATTGAATAAAAATTCGTTTAGCATAAAGATGTATTCCATGCCATTTTTCTGGTATATCGAAAGTCATATCCCAGGGAACGCTTGCAGGGATATACAAAATACTATTGAACTGGATAGGAGCATCATAGGAAAGATGAATCGTACTCAGAGGAGCTTCCTGGTTATGAGTCAGATAGCTATAGAATTCTTTGTATTCTTCTTCCTTTACTTCCGAGGCAGAACGATGCCAGATCGCAGAAAGCTTATTGATTTGCTTTCCCTCTAATTGGATAGGATAAGAAATAAAATCAGAATATTTTTGGATGATGGTTTTGATTCTATTCTCTTCGAGAAACTGGCTTTCGCCTTCTTTCAGATGAATGCGGATTTCTGTTCCTCTTTTTTCTTTTTGAATAGGAGCGATTTTGTATTTTCCATCGCCCTGAGAACTCCACAGATAGGCTTCTTTATCAGGATATGCTGAGAGAGTGATGATATCTACCTGTCTGGCAACCATAAAAACAGAATAAAATCCTACTCCGAATTTGCCAATCAGGTTGATATCCGCTTTTTTATCCTGATTCTCCGCTATATGTTTCAGGAAGGACATCGAACCAGAATGAGCGATTGTACCGATATTTTCTATCAGCTCTTCCTTGCTCATACCAATTCCTGTATCGGAAATGATGAGCATATTTTCGTCTTTATTCGCTTCGATGCGAATTTCTAAAGGCAATTCCTGGTCTCTCAAATTTTTTTCTGTAAGCATTCTAAAGCGAACTTTATCGAGAGCATCAGCAGCATTGGAAACCAGCTCTCTCAAGAAGATTTCTTTGTGGCTATAAAGAGAGTTGACTAAAATGTCCAAAAGCTTTTGAATTTCTGCGGTAAATTCAAAACCTGCGCCATCCTGGATCTTTTCCTGGATTTCGGCTTCTTTCTTCTTGAATTCATTCTCTGCAACAGAAGAATTTTCCTGAGATTTTGTGCTTTCCTGTTCGCTTTTTTCCTTTTCCTCCATTTGAACTAACTCCTTTTTAAAATTAGGGGAAAATTATTACAATAAGGATATGCCTGTCATATCCTGGGAAATTATGATATTGTCAAGATATATAATGAATTTCTTACGAAATGTCAAGTCTATATTTTATACGGCATGGACTTTTGCTGATATTGTAGCCAAAAACAAAATTTTTTCCAGGTATT
>CALKWO010000408.1 GCA_938003875.1 uncultured bacterium | reverse complement strand
TCCTGATAGCTTTTATGCTCAAGCAGGATATAAACATGCCCTTCCCTGCCATCTTACATAGATAATTGCAAATCAACTGTTCTCAAGGGTGGGGAGAAATTTTTCTCTATATCTTGTCTTTTTTTCGACTCTATGATATGATAGGCTTTAAGAAGCAAGAACGGAAATAGCTGAAGAATTTTTCTATAACGAGCAGCTCTATTGTGTAGCTATCAGAGAAAGGCCAGCACGATCTTTGTGTCTTTTATGGAGCAGAGGGGAAAGAATGGTATCGAAAAAAGAATTATCGGAACGGGATATCATAAGCCAGTTCATTATGCCTGCCATAGAAGAAGCAGGATGGGATAGAGAAAGGCAGATCAGGGAAGAAGTATTCTTTACGGATGGCCGTATCTTTGTAAAGGGCGATAAAACAGTGCGTGGGGAAAGAAAACGGGCAGATATTGTGCTTTATCATAAACCCAATATTCCCATAGCGGTTATAGAAGCCAAAGACAACCGTCATTCTGTGGGCGCAGGAATGCAGCAGGCACTTCACTATGCTGAGATTCTGGATATACCTGTTGCTTTTAGTTCCAATGGCGATGGTTTTCTGGAACATGACCGTTCGGGTTGCACGGACAGTGTAGAAAGAACATTGGCGAACGAATGCTTTCCCTCTCCAGAAGAGCTTTGGATGAAATATAAAAAATATAAAAATATCCAATCCCCAGAACAAGAAGCCATTGCTTCTTTTGATTATTTTTATGATGGTTCTGGCAGAAAGCCCCGCTACTATCAGCAGATCGCTATCAATCGCTCTGTGGAAGCCATAGCCAGAGGACAGAACCGCATTCTTCTGGTAATGGCAACAGGCACAGGCAAAACATACGTGGCCTTCCAGATTATATATCGCCTTTGGAAAAAGGGGATGAAAAAGCGTATTCTTTTCCTGGCTGACAGAAATGCTCTCATCAACCAGACCAAAAGAGGCGATTTCAAACATTTCAAAGATAAAATGACCGTAATCCGCAAGAAAAAAATAGACAAGGCCTTTGAAATTTACCTTGCTCTCTATCAGGGTCTTATGAATTATGATGAGGACAGGGATGCTTATAGGGAATTCAGTCGGGATTTTTTCGATCTGGTCATTGTAGATGAGTGCCATAGAGGAAGTGCGATCCAGAACAGTCTATGGCGTGAGATTCTGGAATACTTTGCATCCGCTACGCAGATAGGCCTTACAGCAACTCCCAGGGAAACGAAAGACACTTCCAACACAGAATACTTTGGCGAGCCAATCTATACCTATTCTTTAAGACAGGGAATTGACGATGGATTTCTCGCGCCGTATAAGGTCATTCGCGTTGGTCTTAATGTTGACCTCGAAGGATGGCGGCCAGAAGCAGGCAAAACGGATATAGACGGACAGAAAATCGAAGACAGACTTTACAATCTCAAAGACTATGATAGAAATCTGGTGATTGATGAGCGCACAAAAATTGTAGCGAAAAAAATAACCCAGTTTTTGAAAAAGACCAGCCGTCTGGACAAGACCATTGTCTTTTGCTCTGATATTGAACATGCGGAGCGTATGCGGCAGGCTCTTGTCCAGGAAAATCCCGATGAAGTAAGGAAAAATTACAAATACGTGATGCGCATTACAGGCGATGAGGAAGAAGGCAAACGCGAGCTGGACAATTTCATCAATCCTGAAGAAATTTACCCTGTGATTGCCACGACTTCCAAGCTTATGTCAACAGGTGTGGATGCGCAAACCTGTAAGCTTATCGTGCTGGATTCGAATATCAATTCCATAACAGAGTTCAAGCAGATCATAGGCAGAGGCACTCGTATCCGAGAAGATTATGGCAAAAGCTTTTTCACCATCATGGACTTTCGGCATGTTACGGATCTTTTCGCTGATCCCTCTTTTGATGGCGACCCTGTTCTGGTAAGGGAAATAGGCGAAGAGGAAGAGCCAGTGGTTGACAATATTGCGTCAGAAGACGAGTTTCCTGCTGCTACTTCCGAGATTCTGGAAGACTATCCCATACACACGCCGTCCACGGAGGACAGAGAGGGTATAGTGTGCGAGCCTCGCCCCAAAGTCTATGTGGCAGGAGTGGATGTGTCCATTCTCAACGAGAGGATGCAACATCTGGATGCGCAAGGCAGGCTTATCACAGAAACCCTCAAGGCATTCACCAAAAGAGGCATTCTGAACACATACCAAAGCCTGGAAGAATTTTTAGCTCGCTGGAACCAGACAGATAAAAAAAAGCTTGTGCTGCAAGAGCTTCAGGAGCAAGGCATCATCTTGGAAAACCTCAGAGAAGAAGTAAAAAAAGACTTCGATCTGTTCGATCTTATCTGCCATGTTGCCTGGGACAGGCCAGCCCTTACGAGAAAAGAAAGAGCAGAGCAGGTGAAAAAGCGAGACTATTTTGCCCAATATGGAGAAAAGGCACGGTCAGTATTGTATGCTCTTTTAGAAAAATATGCAAGCGAAGGCATTGAAGACATAGAAGAGCTGGCCGTACTTAAGCTAGAACCTTTTCCCACTCTGGGGACTCCTTCGGAAATCATTGGCTATTTCGGGGGAAAAGAGAACTATCTGAAAGCGTTGAAAAAATTGGAAAAAGAAATCTATAGATTGGTGGCATAGAGAATGAAAAATATAGGAAATATCATAAAAACTTTGCAAAACATCATGCGTAAAGACCAGGGTGTATCTGGAGATGCACAGAGAATCGAGCAACTGGGCTGGATGATTACCTTGAAAATCCTGAGTGATAAGGAAAAAGAGCTGAGCCTTCTGTACGATAATTACAAATCGCCCATTCCCGAAGCATTGCAATGGCGCAATTGGGCTGAGAATCCAGAGGGAATAACGGGCGATGACCTCAGAAAATTCCTTGATGAAAAGCTTTTTCCAGGTCTGAAAAGCTTACAGGCAGATGACTCGAACAAGCTCAAGCTTATCATACAAGAAATCTTTGAAGGCACGAACAACTACATGAAGAACGGCACCATCATAAGGCAGGTGCTGAACGAGCTTAACAAGATTGACTTTAACGTATCGGAAGACCGCCATTTGTTTGGAGACATCTATGAGACGATTCTCAAAGATTTACAGAGCGCGGGAAACTACGGAGAGTTCTACACTCCCAGGGCCATTACGGAATTCATGACAGAAACCATAAACCCCAGACTTGGAGAAAAAGTGCTAGACCCTGCCTGCGGAACAGGTGGATTTTTGGTCAGTGCTATAAAGAATATCCAGAAACAGGACATAAAAGGCGTGGATGATTGGAAAACACTGCAAGCATCCATCCATGGCATGGAATTCAAGCCCCTGCCTTTCATGCTGGCCGTCACCAACCTCATTCTTCATGATATTGAAGTGCCGAACATAGATTATACGGACAGTCTGAACCGAGAATACACAGGCATAGGGCAAAAAGACAAGGTAGACATCATCCTTGCCAACCCACCTTTTGGCGCATCGGTGTCAGATGGCGTGGAAAGCAACTTTCCCCAGAATTTCCGCACCACAGAAAGTGCTGATCTGTTTCTGGTTCTGATGGTTCGCTACCTCAAAGAAAAGGGAAGGGCAGCCATTGTTTTGCCCGATGGGTCGCTTACTGGGGATGGAGTGAAACAACGCATACGCCAGCATCTTCTGGAAAGCTGCAATCTGCATACCATTGTCCGTCTTCCCAATTCGGTATTCCAGCCCTATGCCAGCGTTGCCACGAATCTGCTTTTCTTCACCAAAGGCGAACCAACCAGGGAAATCTGGTATTGGGAACACAGGCTACCCTCAGGGATCAAAGCCTATTCCAAAACCAAACCCATCCAGAAAACCGAATTCGAAACGCTCAAACAATGGTGGGGCGACCGCCAGGAAAACGAACAGGCATGGAAAGTATCCATAAATACTCTGGCAGAAAATGGATACAACCTGGACATCAAGAACCCCCACACACCCAAAGAAGAACGCACCTTTTCCAGCACCGAGCTTCTCAACCTGCTCAGCGATTCCTTCCGCAAAAGCGATGAGCTTTTAGCGAGGCTGAAGAAGGAGATGGGGAATGGGTAATACAAAAAAAATGGCTATTTCTGCATTCCTATCTACACGTTTAGAACGATATAAACCTAACGATGATAAAATTAAAAATCTGAAAAGATTAGAAAAAATTGATTTTCTGGGCAATATACATTTATCCGAAAAAGCAACAAAAACAGATATGATAATTGTGTATCCTGGTGAGCTTGTAATATCAGGAATAAATGTTGCTAAAGGGGCAATTTCTGTTTATGATGGAAATGTACCGATAGCAGCCACAATCCATTATTCTACTTATATCTTTGATAAGAGTATAATTGATATTTCTTATTTTAAACGCTACTTAAAAAGCCCACTTTTTCTCCAAGAGTTACAACGTCAAGTAAAAGGAGGGATTAAGACCGAGATCAAATCAAAAGATTTACTTTCTATTGTAATTGATTTGCCTGATATTATAAAACAAAAAGAAATTAATTTTAATTTTGAATCTTTTGAAAATGAATTATCTGATTTGTCTTCTGAAATCATCAGACAAAAGAACTACCTCTCCCTCCTGCGTCAATCCATCCTTCAGGAAGCCATCGAGGGGAAGCTAACACAAGCCTGGCGCAAAAAAAATCCTGTTCGCAAAGGCGGTCCTGATTTTGATGCAAACGCTCTTCTGGAAAAAATCCAGGAAGAAAAGAAAAAGATGGCAGAAGGCAAAAGCAAGAAAGAAAAGCCCCTTGCCCCCATCAAACCCGAAGAAATCCCCTTTTTCTTGCCTGAAGGATGGATTTGGACAAGGTTGGGAGAAATAGGGCTTTTAGAACGGGGAAAATCCAAACATCGGCCAAGAAACGATACCAGTCTTTTTGTTAATGGGGTAATACCTTTTGTCCAAACAGGAGAAATATCACAATCAAAATATAGCCATTTTTTAATTGAAAAATCTAAACATTATTACAATGACAAGGGACTTGCTCAAAGTAAGCTTTGGCCTGCTGGCACTCTTTGCATTACTATTGCTGCAAATATTGCTGAAACAGGTTTCCTCAAGATTGATGCGTGCTTTCCCGATAGTGTCGTTGGATTTAACTCATTTTTTGGAAATTTTACTTCATGCTTTGTCAGGTACTATGTGTCAAGTATTCAACAACAGATTATTAAATTTGCTCCTGCAACTGCGCAAAAAAATATAAATCTTAAAATCATCTCAGAATTGATTTTCCCCCTGCCCCCTCTTGCAGAACAGCAAGCGATTGTCGCACGAGTGGATAAGCTTCTCGCGATGGTAGAAGAATTGGAAAAGCATGTCATAGAGCAAAAGACAAAAGCAGAAGAGTTGATGCAGGCAGTCTTGAGAGAAGCTTTTGACTAAAACCAACAACCACCACAACCTTTGGTGGTTGTTGGTTTTTAAGTGCGCGAAGAACCATCGTTATCAGACCTATCCGATAGCAGGAAATTTTTTTTCTCTGGACAAAACGATAGAAGGCTTTTATAATGGACTATGTCCATAAAAAAAGCATGTTTCCAAGAAACATGCCAAATATAAAAATTCGTAAGTCATTCTATAGTCAAGATAAACCAAAATCAAGGAGAAAAATAGGAATGGAGAAAAATTTTTGTTCGTGTGTGTTGGAAAAATTTTGTAAAAAAACGATTTAAGGAGAAAGCTCATGGAAGAAAGAAAAGCGATTTATTATGGTAAAATAGAATTGATTCCAGGGATCGTTTGCGATGGCTATGTGCTGGATGATTCTGAAATGACTGCTGTTCTAAGCGAAAGAGGCACGAGTGATCTTTTATCGGTTGACCAAAGATTATTAAACCGCATGAGGACAAACTGGCCACCAAAAGTTCTAGAATCCTTTATTGATAAGGATTTGATCATGAGGACAAACATGGTAGAAGTAACAGCGAAGAATAGCCCTTATCAGGGAAGAAAAATAGCTACATATAATTCAAAAATTATTGAAAATATAATTCGCTCCTATGTTCTTGCTTTAGCAAATCATAAATTGCGGGAAAACCAGAGGCATATAGGTGAAAGATGTGCTATTCTGCTTACTATCTTGGTTCGCACAGCCCTGGAAGCAGCAATAAAGGAAGCATGCGGTTTGCGTCCTGAAATCCAAAAGACAGCACAAAAGCACTACATTGATGTTGTGAGCATTGTGGAAGAATTGGAGTTTCGGTGTTCGTTGCCTGGGAAGATAGCTACCAAAAAAGATATATGCGAGTTTTTGAAGATACCAGAACCAACACTAAACAGCTTTCTGCGAAAGCATGAGAATAGAATCCATGCCATCAAGCTCTCGGCTGAGAGCATAAAAGCCCTGGGAAGCAAGGCTAAGAGAATGAATGGCTATCCGTTGGAAGAAGTAAGCAAAATCTTGCTAGGAATGGACACAGCCAGGGGAATCGAGCTAAAGCAAAAGGTATTGGGGGAGATGGGGGAATTTTTTCATCCCTATCCG
The DNA here is from genome assembly GCA_938003875.1 of uncultured bacterium. Taxonomy (GTDB): domain Bacteria; phylum Planctomycetota; class Uabimicrobiia; order Uabimicrobiales; family JABWCH01; genus JABWCH01. The sequence goes on along the minus strand of CALKWO010000408.1, from coordinate 2,723 downwards.
CAAGAGGAAACCAATTGGGAGAACGCACTCCAGGAAGTCTTTGAAGGCTTTGGCTTCAAGAGACACTACAGAGTAGGAGACTACACCGTAGACTACTTCATCTCGGATTTTGGGCTATGCCTGGAATGCAATGGCTATGAGCATGAATATTATGATAAAAAATACGAATCCCAGAGACAGGAATACATCTTGAAAAAATATGCCCTGGTTCGTTTTCACCATAAAATCAGAATGGAAACCTTATTCAACGGCATCCTTCAGGCAAGGAAACCAGGGGATTTGGTGAATCTGTATGCTTTTGCAAGGCAATAGATATTCGCTTATGATAAACTAAGTCGATGCCACCAGAAAGGGCATATCCTATAAATATAACACCATAGGCAACAGAAGCGATATTTCCAGCCCTAGCGGTCTTGTCTGCAAGGCTGCTATCGGGATTATCCTTCTATTGTCAGGATTGAGTATAGGGTTTGAGATCAGTTTTTGGGTGTATAGTTTTGAATCCAGGAACGAGCTTGCTCGAATTTATCCTGGGGAAGATGAACATAGCGAGTCACATCAAAGTGCTTTTTGAAAGCGAACCAAAGCTGGATCATCTGCTTTTTAGTTTGGGCTTTTTCTTTTACCAAATTGCGAAGGATGCTACACTGAGAAGAAGAAATCCTTTTCCCTGGAAGAGGAATGGGCGTAGTTTCCAGATGAGAGAGGCGTAGATCAAAAAAATTCATCTTGTGTTCCAGAGTATGGATTTCTTTATGGCAAGATGATATTTGCTTATCATGATTCTCAATCTGTTTACGACTTTTGTACATCTCTTCTGCCAGAGTGGAGATCATCCTGGCTTGCAGGGAAATCAATTCCAATGGATCCTGCGGTGCTAAAGAAACAGAGCTTTCCATGGCAGTAAAAGCCCGAATGATTTCTACCGATCTCCTTGCTGCTTGCTCGGATTTCAGGATCGTTGCCAGCATATTGCAGCCAAGATGAGTGAAAGCTTTCGGCTTATGCCCACCATGCCAAGCGAGGTCGAAATTTTCGACCTCGTTCAAAGTCTTTATTTCATCATAGGTTAGCTCAAAATAAAAATCAGGAGGAAATTTATCCAGATTATTCTTTACTGCCTCATTAACCCGCTTCGTTTCCACACCATAGATTTCAGCGACAGTTCGATCCAAAAGAGCTTTAGGTCTTCCCTTTAAGGTCAAAATCGGGTATTCGGATTGCCGAGACCATTGAGGACCAGAGCGATGTGTGCGTGTATTTCCTGGTTGGGTACGAGGACGCGGTAAAAGTGGTTGAGGAAAAAATGTCGCCAGACAGCAAGCGTTTGAAACAGATCGAGCCGTCGGTTTCATTTTCCAAGAACCTTTCGCAGTCTATCAGCACAGGGATATCCCAGACGATTTCCGAGCAAAAGAGCATAGGACACGGGAAAACCGCGCAGGAGTCCCATACCCAAAGTTTTGGCGAATCCATGGGGATGACGGTAAGCCAGTCAATAAGCGAGAAACTGAACCGTCAATTCTTGCGGGCGCAAGCCAAAGGCCTGACCGAAACCTCTGCTCTTGGCAAGACTTTTACCATGACCTATTCTAAAGGCTTGAATATCGGTCGAACCACGACGGACGGGTTTTCAAAAGCTCTATAGCTGGTAATTCTGATTCAAGGTACTCTGGAGTATCCATTTCAAAATACCTCTTGTAAGATTCTTTGGAGAATATCTCTCAATTTAGGAATTTCGTTTTGGCACACTTCAAAAACAATCTTTGGGTTGATGCTAAAATAATGATGGGAGATAATATCCCTCATAGCTTTTGCTCGTTTCCAATCAAAATTAGGATACTGAGGGAATAAGGCATTATCTGTTACTTTATCAAAATTTTTCAGGCTCTCTCCGATAGCTATCAACTGCATACACAGTGCATCTAACTTCTCATCTTGCTGAACTAAATCCGTTACGGTCTGTACTGATTCCATTCTTTTCAAGATTTTTTGACTACATAGGACAAGCTGAATAAGTATCTCCTTCGCTAATTCTTTATCATACATAAATAGCTTCCTGCCTAATTCGTTTCTGTAAAAATGGATTAAGAAATTCATCCCAAAGGACTATATCTACTCTTTTTCCAACCCTTTCTTCTACATCCTGTTTTATAGCAATAAGGTCAAACATTTTAGGCTTCTCCAGCTCTACCACTATATCCAAATCGCTATTGTCTTGAAAAGTGTTTCTTGCTACAGAGCCAAAAATACCTAGACTTAAGACATGATAACGATCTCTAGCAATAGATAAATACTCTTTAAGTGACGTTAAGATAGCTTGCTGTTCCATGTTCTTCTCCTTATGTTTTTACTCTTATCTGCCCTGTAAGAAGCTTCTGCATAAGTCCCTTTTTTAAGGTAGTATATTGGGACTTTTTAGTACGAAGACTTTCGAGCTTATCATCTACTGTGGTAAGAATAGAGGCTATCTTCTTTTGCTCTGGGAGAGGAGGGAAAGGGAGTAATACTTTTTTAAAATTCTGGGCATTGATATTAACTTGACTTACACCTACACTCATAAAGTTTCTAATTCGATTCTGCCCGTCAAGAGAATTCATATAACAGTTTAAAAAAATAGAATCACATATATTATTCTTTGTCTTAATCCTTAGTAAATATGAGTGTATTCAAGTTTTTAAGTATTTATCAAATAAAGACTTAAAAATCCTATATTTCCAGTC
>CALKWO010000407.1 GCA_938003875.1 uncultured bacterium | reverse complement strand
TACCACGCTTCATCCATAATTCCGAAAACTTCAATTTTTAAGTGCGGAATGTAGGTTATATTGAATTAATGGAAGTTATTTAATTTTCATCGCTAAACTAGATGCAATGCAAAACGCTAATTTTTTTTTAGAAAGGTGAAAGATTATGAAGTGGTTTATTTTAGGGAGTTTACTGATTATGATAGCAATATCTTCGGGACAGGCACAGGAAGCAAGAGAGTTGGATAAAAAGCTTGCTTTGGACTTGGGCCAGGCTATGAGGCTTATGGATTATAAGCAGGCGATTTCCGTAGCCCAGGAAGGCTTGGAAAAAGCCCAGGATAGGGATTATTTTCTTTATATGAAAGCATTGGCCCAGTATCATCTGGAACAGCTTGCAGAGAGCGAAAAGACGATAAAGGTGCTTTTGCAGAAAGAAAGCCCCTGGCAATACAAAGGCCGCTTTCTGTTAGGGCGGATCTATCTAAAAAGGAAAGATTACAAAGCTCTGGAAGGGATATATGCAAAAGATGCCTATCGCCTTCACGCCCAGGAGCGTAAGGATCAGATAGCCAAAGTCTATATCCAGTTTGCACAAGCTTTGGAAAAGAAACCAGAACCTGAAGATTTACAGGCCAGTGCGCCTGATTATAATAAAGCATACGTCCTCTATCAAAAGGCATTGGATCTCAAGCCAGGAGAAGATTTATGCGAGGAAATCAGGTTGAGCATGGGAAAAACTTCCCTGCAAGCGAAAAACTACTATCAGTCCATAGAAGATTTCCGAAAATATCTGGAAAATTATGATTCATCCTGGCAGGGAATGCCGAACAATCCTATTTCTACACAGGCTCTTTTTATCAGAGCAGGCAAATATAGCAAAGAAGTCCGCTATCTGTTAGGGCAGTCTTTGGCTTTCTGCCAGAGATTCACAGAAGCAAGAGAGATACTAGAAGACCTGTCTGGCTTGATTCTTGCCCAAAAAGAGTCTCATCAGGATATTCTGAGAGATACACTATGGCAGATCAGTGCCACATACCGCATCCCGAATGTGCAGCAGCAAGAGCTTGCTCAGGCCATCGCATCTTTGAGACTTTATCTCAAAGAATTTCCCGAAAGCCTCTACAGCGTTGATGCTGCTTACAATATTGCTTTGGTCTATAGCAGACACAATAGAACAGAGGATGCCATAGCTGCTTTCCGTGATTTTCTAAATGGCACAGGATATAAAGTAATGACCAATGTCGTGGCAGAACAGGGAAAAGAAACGCCACAGCAAGACTATGAAAAGCTGCGCAAGGAGGCTACCTATAATCTTGGCAAAATCTATGCTGGTCAGAGAGCCTATAAAGAAGCAATCGAAATCTGGAAACAATATACAGCACAGTTTCCCGATGGCCCGCATTGGTCGGATTCTCAGCAAGGCATCCTGAATGCAGAATACCAGACAGGCGAAGATCTGGTCGCTTCCCAAAAATATGAAGAAGCACGCACTGTATGGGAAAATTTCATGCTGAAATACCCCTTAGATGAAAGGACTCATCGCATTTTATATACTTTTGGTGCTATCCAGTATTCTCTAGGTTGCGAAGCCAGAGAAAAAAAGGATGTGTCTGCTTCAGGTTTATTCCATAAGGCAATCCAGGATTGGGAAAAGCTAATTTCCAAATATCCCAATAGCTCTGAAACTCCGAATGCTCTTTTTATGACAGGCCGTATCTATGAAGAAGAACTGGGCGATTTGAAAAAGGCACTGGAAAGCTATCGTAAAGTTCAGGGAGGGAAATGGTATCAAAGTGCACAGCAAAGAATACAGCAAATGACCATCAAGCATTTAGCCTTGTCTACAGAAAAAATCTACCGAGGTGAAGAAGCTCCCAAAGTCAAGGTGAACCTGCGCAATATCAAAAAGCTTACCATAAGAATGTATCGCCTCAATATGGAAGAATATTTCCGCAAAGAGCATACCATTCGGGAAATAGAGAAGCTGGATATTTCTTTGATCGAACCAGACCGTCTCTGGGAATTTCCTGTAGAAAAATACGCCCCTTATCTTCCTGTACAAGAAGAAATTCCTCTTCCTGTAAAAGGGCCAGGTGTATATGCGGTTCACGTGAGCGATGATGAATTGGAAGCAACCACTCTCGTTCTTGCCAGCAATCTGGATCTAATCATGAAGGCTTCCCGTAAAGAAATCCTGGTCTATGTACAGAACATGAATACAGGAGTACCAGAAAAAGACGCGAAGGTGATGATAAGCGATGGAGAAAAGATTTTTTTGCAGGGAACAACAAACGAGGAAGGCGTGCTTTTGCAAAAGTCGGATCGCCTCAAGGACGCTAAGCAAATCAGCGTTTTTGTGGAAAAAGAAGGGCATATTGCGTCTAATCTTCTCTCTTTGCAAGGGCTTGGGTTTAGCTTAGGGCTTTCGCCTAAAGGCTATATTTTCAGCGACAGACCAGCCTATCGCCCTGGCGAGAAAATAGGGGTCAAGGCTATTGTAAGAGATGTTGTAGATGGTTCTTACGTTGTGCCTCAACAGGGAGAATATAGAATCAACATCTTTGATTCTGATGGGAAATGCCTTTTCAGCGAAGAAATCAAGCTCAGTGGCTTTGGAACAGGCAATGTTTCTTTCGTGCTTGCGGAAAATGCGCCTTTAGGCACATACCGCATGGAACTCTATCGAAAAGACAAAGAGGAACATTTCCAAGGCGAATTCGTGGTTTCAGCCTTACAATTGCAAAAGGTAAAGCTATCTCTATCTTTTCCAAACCGTGTCTATTTCCGAGGGGAAACCATCGAAGCAACATTCCAGGCTGCCTACTATTATGGAACGCCATTATCAGGAAAACCTCTACGTTACAGCCTGCCCGACGGACGATCTTTTGTAGTGAACACAGACGAAAAAGGCCAGTTCAAGCTCAGCTTTGATTCTTCTCGTATGAAACCAGGAACGACATTGACCTTTAGCGGTTCGCTGGAATCCGAAGGTGTTTTTATATCCGAGCAGGTTTTCCTGGCACAGCAAGGTTTCAGCATACAGCTTTCCAGCTCCAGAAATATTGTGCTATCTGGGGAATCTGTCGAGATGACGATAAAAACAACAGACGCATCTGGCAAGTCATCAGGAGAATCCCTGGTACTGGCAGCCTATCGCCAGGTGGAACAAAAATCTGGCTCTGTGCTGGATACGCTTCCCTGGAAAGAAACCAGGCAAGCCTCTATGAGTGAGGTGAAAGTCGCAGAAAAAAAAATCACGAGCGATAAAGCCACTGGTATTGCCAGAGCTTCTTTTACTCTCGAAGAAGGCGGAAACTATATCTTCCGTGCCAGTGGGCAAGATCGTTTTGGCAATATCGTAGAAGGGAAAGCTACGCTCTTTGTATCCGATGCTAAAGACAAGACAAAGCTTCGTATTTTCAGCCAGAAGCAAAACCTCAAAGTCGGAGAGAATGTGGAAATCCAATTGCATTCCAGGCTGGAAAAAGGCCTTGCTCTTGTGACCTATGAAGGCGAAACCATCCTGGGATACAAGATTCTTTCTGTTGTGCCTGATCTTAATCCCCTGAAGATTGACGTTGGGCATGAGCATTTCCCCAATTTTATAGCCACTGTGAGTATGATGAGTGGTAAGGATTTTTACGAAGCCAGGGAAAGCTTTACCGTAGAAAGAGAAATGAAGCTTCAGACCACCTTCGATAAAAAGCAGTATCAGCCAGGAGAAAAAGCCCAAATTACGATTACCACAACAGACCATCTGGGAAAGCCCGTTGTCTCCGAGGTTTCTATGGCACTTGTGGATGAAGCCTTGTTTGCGATCTATCCTGACGCAAGGAATGGGATCAGCGATTACTTCCAAAAAGGAGCCGAAAGAGTCTCCCAGATGAGAACCCAGACAAGCTGCACATTCCAGTATAAGGGAAAAACCCAGAAGGTAGACCAATCCCTCTTGGAAGAAGCCAAAAGAATAGCGAAAGCAGAAAAGAAAAAAGAGGGCTTCCTATCTGGTAAGGCTTCTACGATCCAGGCTCCTGCAATGGAACCACAGAAAGCATACGCTCAAGGTCCATCCACGAAAAGAAAAGCGAAATATGGAAATGCAGATAAAGAAAAAGATCTTTTTACCACAGAAAGCGATGATAATGCAGGAGAAATGCTTGATGAATCAAGCACTACAGGAGCCGATGCTCCAGGATTGCGAAAAGAAATCGAAGCTCTGGGATGGTGGTCGCCTTGTGTTGTAACGAAAGAAGATGGCAAGGCAATCATAGAAATCATCATGCCAGAGAAAATTACCCAGTGGAGGCTGACTGCCATTGGTTGCACAGCCGAAACTCTTGTTGGGGAAAACAAGGAGCAGATCAACACATCCAAGAATTTCTTCGTGGACATCAAGTCTCCTGTTGCCTTACGAGAAGGGGACAAGGTTCGTATCTTCTCTCGTATCCATAATCTGAGCGATATTTCGGGGATGGCTTCTCTGGTTCTGATAATCCAGGCAGGAGACAACAGAATTGTACAGCCCAAGCAACTGCTTATTCCAGCAAACCAGACAACGGAATTTGTTTTTGACAGCGTGACAATACCAGCATCTTTGCATTGCCAGATTCAGGTTTCTGCGGAAATCCAGGAAAAAAACCTTTCGGATGCCGTGTCGCAAAGACTTCCCGTTATTCCCTGGGGAATGGAATACCCAAGCTACAAAAGTGGATCAGCCAAAGACAGCGTCAGCCTGCTGCTTGCTCTTCCCGAACCCCAAAAATATTTGAGCCGATGGATGGACATCGTGATTTCGCCTACTATGGCAAAAACGATTCTGGACATTGTGCTGGATGATTATCCTTACTATCCCTGTTCTTTCGATAGCTATGGATTCGGTCGAGAAGCCAGCGATCTTCTTTCCTATGCTGCTGCTTTGGAGTATGCTGCCAAAGTCCAGACAAATCCAGGAGAATACCAGAGAATCATGGCTTTAGCAAGAACTACTCTTGCGTCTTTAGTGTCTTCGCAGAAAGAAGATGGCGGATGGAGACTTTCTCCCAGGGAAAGCTATTCTCATGTCGTTATGTCTGCCAGAGTATTGTGGGGAATTGCCCTTCTCAAAAAACAGGGCATTCTCGTACAAGAAGAAACCATGACAAAGGCCGTGAACTATCTCAAACAGGCCTTTACCCAGATCGAAACCAATGACGAAGAAAGCAAGGCATTAGTCCAGTATGTCCTGAGTTTGCTAAAAGAGAGCAATTTCAGCTATGCAAATCGTTTGCATCGCCAGAGGAATTCTATGGGAACAGCAGGCCTGGCTTATACTGCGCTGCTGCTTCATTCTATGGATAAAAGAGAGATGGCAGAAGACATTCTGAACCTTTTAGACAGTCGTAAGCTCAATAGCAAAGAAGGCTCTCTATGGCCCAAGAATGGGAATTCTTCCTGGACATCAAACGATGTGGAAAGTACGGCCCTTGTAACCTTGGCCTACGCTCAGGTTCGCCCTCAATCCCCCAGAGTCAAGGAAGGTGTAGAACGTTTGCTTGCGCTACGCTCTGGCTGGAGATTTTCTCCTGAACACGCCAAAGGCATTGCTGTCTGTGCTCTCACAAGCTATTTCAAGGATGCACAGTATGCCCAAAGCGACTACAGGCTGAAAGTTCTGGTAAACGACAACGAGATCAAGAGCCTTACAGGGAAAGACTCTACGCCCATCGAAAGAATAGCCGTTCCTGACAAATTCATCAGCAAGAAGAAAAATCGTGTAGAATTTCAGTTCGAAGGCAATGGCACCTATACATACGCCGTTACTCTGCGAGGCTTTTCCGAAGAGATCCGTGATCCCAATTCCTGGAAGTATCCTTATATAACAGGCAGAAACTATCTGCACAGTTCTTTGGAATACAAGGGCAGAACCATCTCTGCTTCCAGCACAAGCCGTGTATCCAGCATGGAACAAGGGCAGAGAGTGAAGGTAAACCTCAACTTCTACCAGGCAAGCGATTCCCGATGCAGTCAGTATTTTGTCGTGGAAGAACCCATCCCTGGCGGTGCTTTCCTGCTTGCAGATACAATCCAGGGAAATTTCTCTTCTTACCAGAGGGAAGCGGGCAAAATTTTCTTCTACTTCTCTCCCAATTCGTTGCCTTCTTATGTTTCCTATGAAATGACAGGATATGCTCCTGGGGAATACAGAATTCTGCCTACTGTTCTAAGAGATGCCCACAATCCCTCCCAGATGAGAATAGGAAAAGCAGAAAGCATGACGGTTCTCGCGCCAGGAGAAAAATCTTTGGATTCTTACCAGATGAACATAGGCGAATCCTATGAAATGGGAAGACTGCATTTTGAAGACAGAGACTATAAAAACGCTCTAAGCTATCTGAATAAAACAGTAGAGCAAGATCGCAACTACCAGCAAAGGGAAGTCGCCAGAATGCTTCTTTGGATATACACGGAAAAAGAATACTACGATGCCCAGAAGATCGTTGACTATTTCGAGATACTCAAAGAGAAGTATGCTGAGCTTTACATTCCTTTCTCTCGTATTCTCGTTGTAGGAAAGGCATACCATGACATCCGTGAATACGAAAGAGCCTATCTGGTCTACAATGCAACCCTGGAAGCATCCTTTGAGGAAGAGGCGAAGGTTGGCGGTATACTGGAAGACCAGGGACAATTCTTAGGCTCTGTGGATTATATGAAAAAGCTGTGGATGGACTACCATGACAGTGCTTCTGTGGTTCAGGCATACTTTGGACTTTCTCAGGCACTCTATGCAAGGCTCTCTCAGTTGGACGAGCTGAAAAACAACCTGCGCCTGAAGAGCAACCAGAAAACAGTAGCTCCGCCAACAAAAGAAGAGATCTTGAAGGAAACCATAGACTTGCTCGAAGAATTTTTATGTTTCTACTCTTCGTCTCCTCAATCGGACGATGCAGCATTTTCTCTGGCACTGGCCTATTTGTCTTTAGACAATTTCGAGAAAGTGGTGCAGATCGCGAGCCAGTCTCTCCAGGTTTACAAAGAAGGAGACTTCCTCTCCAGCTTCCAATATATGGAAGCCCTGGGGCATTTCTCTCTCGGAAGATACGAGAAGGCCGTAGAGCAGGCCAAAATGGTCGCTGATGGGAAAAGCAAGGACAAAGAGTACGCAACCTATATCTTAGGGCAGATATACCATGCCCAGGGTAAGGCACAAAGCGCAATCGAGTTCTATTCCCGAATTCAAGAACAGTTCCCTGATGCCAAAGAAGCGATTTCCTACTTTGAAAGACGCTATATCCGTGTACCCGAAATCGTTAAGATTCTGCCTGGAGAAAAGAGCGATCTGGAAGTCCAGTACAGCAACATCAAGGAAGCCCAATTCCTGGTATACAGAGTGGATTTGATGAAGCTCTATCTGCAACAGAAAAATCTTTCTGGCATTACCAAAGTCCACCTTGCAGGAATTTCCCCTGTTCTCGAAAAACGCTTTACTCTAGGAGAAGGAAAAGACTATAAGGACATGAAGCAAACCGTAACCCTGTCCCTCGACAAAGAAGGTGCCTATCTCGTGATTTGCCGTGGAGATGAAATCTTTACCAGCGGACTGCTCCTTATCACCTCTCTGCAAACCGATGTGCAAGAAGACCCCGTAAGCGGAAGAGTCAGGGTAAACGTTCTGGACGCAGTTAGCAAGACCAGGCCAAAGGGTATTCATGTCAAGGTCATAGGCTCTGCAAGCAACACCTTCGTTTCTGGCGATACAGACCTCCGTGGAATCTACGTTGCTGACAACATCCAGGGCAAAGTCACAGTCATCGCCCGACAAGGCAAAGACCGCTACGCATTCCACCGTGGAGAAACATGGGTAGGCATCCAAAAGCCTGCCCCCGTGGTTCCCATACAATCCTATGATGAATACGCACCATCGCCCGTGGAACAAAAGCCCAAAGCCTACGACTTCCGTTCTAACCTGGAAGAATTCAATCGCAACCTGCAAGAGAAAAATGTAGAAAAACTACACAGACAAATGCGCAGCACGATGGAAGGCGTTCAGGTAGATATGGCTAAGTAGGTAAGTCTTCAAAAGTGGATGGGCTAAACCTCATGAATTAAAAAGAAAAAAATTTCCCGCAGAGGCGCAGAGGTCGCAGAGAAAAATTTTTATATTTTTTATTCCTCTCTGCGTTCTCCGCGTCTCTGCAATTTACACGAACTTTTATCTGAATCTATAGGCTTCTATCGTTTTTTGGACCGATGCCCAGCATACCATAAAAGAAGCCTGTACAGGCTAAGCAGTACTATGTAATAGTGCTGCTTCAGCCTGAGGTAGAAACCATCCTTTTTTTATTGCACTTATCCTGATTTCTTAGCTTCCTTTGATTCCGCTTAGACGACCTCCAATTTCAAGGCCTACTTCAATTCTAAAAACATCCACATCAGGAGCATCTGTTTTCTGCTTGAAACTATGGAAATACGACAACCCGATGAATCTTGCAATGTTCAGGCGAATTCCAGCAATCAGCCCATGACCTCTATTATAATCCAGATAGCTCACACCAACTACTGGCTCTAGCATGATGCTATGGTGCTTGTCTTTCGTGGGAAATTCGGGAAGGATGCTCATAAGCTCAAGAGAAAGAGCTTTGACGTATAGAAGTCCGATAAAAGTCCCTGTTCTTGTTGGCTTTCCATCTAATTCGATATCAGGCAAAGAAATAGGTTTGGTTTTAGTGATTTCCATATCCACTTCTTTTGTTCCAGTGGGATGAGAACCACTCAGGTTCAACTCTATCCCACTAAGATATTTACGCTGAGAAGTCCATACCAGACCAAAATAGACGCTTAAGCCCGTTTCTTTTTGTATTTTTTTTAGCTTTCCATTAAAAAGAAAACCAGGAATTTGGGGAACAGTGAACTGCAAATCTTCATCTTCGCTTTCGATTCGGCTCCAGTAATGTCCTATTTCAAATTCTATCTGAAGGTTATGCTTTGGCAGAGACCATTTTGAAGTAAATCCTACGCTGAAAGGTATGCTTTGGCTTTTCACTAAATCTTCTGGATTATCCATATCTACAAAAGTATGCCCTTCGATCCATGTGGTATCAAAAGCAGCATAAACTCCCATGATCAAAAGAGTATCAGAAAAAGACAAAGCCAGAGGGCGTAAATATCCATATCCACCAGCATGAAGCTCATCCTGGTTCTGTCGATTGCGCAAATGGACATAGGCGTTTGTTCAAAAGTTTATGTCCTAAGAGGAGTATCCCAAAAAATATAAC
>CALKWO010000406.1 GCA_938003875.1 uncultured bacterium | reverse complement strand
CTATCCGCTTAAAATACTTTTTTTCTTCCTAGAAGCTGCGGAACGTAGGTATACAATAGTTATTTATGAGATTTTTATCTCTGTAAAGATTATTTTATAAGGTTTAACTTCTATAACGCAATCAATATACACGAAGAAAAGCCTGTGCAGGCTAAGCAGTGCTATGTTAATAGCATCTGCTTGAGTCTGCGGGAGGAAACGGGGAAGTTATTTAATTCTTGTTCCTTATCTTGGAATTATTTTCTATATTCCGCTTCAATCAGTTGCCACATATTTCCTAAGTAAAGTTCCATATCTACTTCTACTGTACCATCTGGGAGGTTCCTTACATTTTTGACCTGGGTTCCCTGGATTAAACCTCTGGTTTTTGTCGAGATTTCATCTTTTTCTGTGACGAAATCTTTAACGCTGGTATTGGAATCGAGTTGCAATCCCATGATTTGTTCTGTAAGCTGTCGATAGGCATCCAGTGTAGCAGCTCTTTGTGCCATGAGCTTAGCCTGAGCAGGAGGCATCCACTCTGCAGGGGCACCACTTCCTGTAACCTGAATCGTGCGGTTGGCCCATTCAGGGACATAAGGCTTTACAGGTACAGGCTGCGTAGGAGGTACGCCTGGAACTACAGGATTATTATAATCAGGCTGTGTTGGAGGTACATATTGCCTGACAAATTGGGCAGGGGGAACGCCTGTTCCTACTGCTTTGATGACAGGCAGAGAATTGTATCTGTTCATTTGGTTGAAAGAACCAGGTTGAAATTGATTTCCTTTATAGTGCTTTTTGCATATACCCTGAAGCTCTGAAATCAAATGATTCATATCTACCTGAACGGAGACTTCTACATATCCATCGGGATGATATTTGCTTCCAATCACCTGAGCACCTCGTATAAAACCATTGAAAGATGCTCTGATTTCGTCACTTACAGTGACAAAATTTTCTACTCTTGTGCTGGCAGTGATCCTGACACCTTTGATGGATTCAGCAAGATTTCTGTAAGCATCCACCTGAGCGGCTCTTTGCGCCATAAGCTTTCCTTGTGGTGTTACTCGCTCCCAAAAAGGAATAGGATTAGGATTAGGATTGGGAACCACTTTCATGGCACCGCTTCCTGTTGCTGTAAAAACAGCCTGAGAATTGAAGTTTCGGATCTGGTCAAACTGCTCTGGGCTTTGTATTCTATCAGAACCATATTCTCCCCAGGTATTTTTTAGCCAGAAAACCAAATCTTCCATACGGATGCTTAGAGTGACTTCGCAAGTTCCATCAGGATGATGCACAGGTTCTCCAACTTGCTGGATTCCCTGAATAAAGGTATCCAGTGCTGTCTTGATTTCATCTTTTTCTGTAACAAAATCTTTAACCGTAGTGGTGGAATCGATACGGACACCTTGCACAGATTCTGCAAGTTGTCTCATGGCATCCATACGCGCAGCGCGGCTTGCCATAGCTCTTTGCTGTGTCTCCTCATGCTGAGCCGATACCATAACAGCAAAGATAAAAAGAAGCAAAAAACAACTTATCTTTTTCCATTGATTCATTCCAAAATCCTCCAAACCTAAATTTTTACTAAAAATTTTTTTCACTGCCCATTCCCTCTGCAAAATCTTTGCCATAGGAAATGTTTGGTAATCAAAGGATCAAACTACCCTGGCTTTGCATTTTTGTCTCTTTCCTGAGATAATGTGTCCTTTTAAAAGGACACATTTTTTTAGTTTCCAGGATGGTAGCGGCGGATTCGGGCAATACTTTCTACCGATGGGGAATTATGGCTGATCTGGTTAGATTTTTCATAGGCTTGCATAGCTCCAGAATAGTTTCCCATAGCTTCCTGGCATACCCCTATATTGAACCATGCCAGATGTCCTTCTTTGGGATCGGACGTGGCTTTCTGAAATTCCTGGATTGCATTAGAATATTGAGAATTTTGAGCCCAGTCCAATCCTTGTTTCATGCCAGGAGCATCGCCTTTTTGCAAAGAAATTTTAAAATGGACAGGGTGGGCGGATATTTTCTGGAGGAATTGCTTTGCCGCTTTTTCTGCAAGATCATTGATGATTTCATCTATTGCTGGCACTCTTGCTCTCTGGCCTTCATAGTAGGCAGCATCTTTGACTGTAAAGAGGCCTGTCTGCACAACACGTGGATCTTTTTCTGAATCGTATGTTTCATTAAAATTATCAGTGACGATTTTATCCTTTGTTGTGACATGGAGCATTTCTGAAGTAACACCGAGTGTAACTTTCCTCACAAGATAAGGATACATGCGATTTTCAGGATCACCAGGCAATCGCACCTCTCGTACAATTTCTCTGTCTTCTACGGAAATAGTATTGATTTTTCCCACAACAAGAGCCTCAGAGGTTGCAATCTGCGCGATTTCATTCATCTTATCCTGGTCGATGATAGCACCTGCTGAAACCATAGCTTCTTTCATAAGAGTCTGGATATAGGCTCTCTCTGCAATACCATAGGTGCCATAAGATGTAATTTCATGGGCTACCTGATCAGGAAGCTTATCTTTCAGATAGCTATGGGAAGGATTGAGATGGTTTTCATAAGTATAAGGGAATAAAGCGATTCTCTTGACATCCGCAGGAATGGATCTTTCTGCTGAGGCCATGTGCTTGATAGGCACCTGCACGGTCTGACATGCTGCAAGAAATACAAGGCAAACCAAAAGTAAAACTTTCAAAAAAGGCATCTGTTTCTCCTTATCAAAAAATAAAACCTGCGTATCCAACAAATGTATCTATTTTTTTTTCAGGGTGAACATCCCAGCTCGTTGTATATTCCAACAATTTTCCAGATTTCCTATGCCTGGCTTTAGCAAAAGCAATGGTAGAGGCAATCGCCCCTGCCCCACAGGCATTATGGTGATTCATAGCTTCCTGTATAATTTTATCCTGTTCAAGATTAGATATAAGATCTATCATTTTTTTGTCGTTTTCCTTTTTTACCCATTCCAGAGCCTGCTCTCCGTTTCCTGCAGGATTAAAATGAAAACGGCTGCCATAGTGGGTCATATCTGTAGACCCAATAGCAACGATTTTTTTAGAGCTACGAACTGAAATATTGGCAGCATATTCCCCAATCTGGGAGGCTCCAGGGAAAGGAGGCACCATGATAGGAACAATTTTGGCTTCAGGAAACAAATATTGAATAAAAGGGATCTGGACTTCCAGAGAATGTTCCTGGAGATGGGCACTGGTATTGGCTTCTATGTAGGCTGAACCAGCATCCAAAAGGCTTTGGGCCAAATCCTGGTCTATTTCTATGCTACCTAAAGGACTATCCCATTTTCCTTCTTTCCAGAGAGATGCTTTGTCTACACCCCAGACATGAACCGCTCCAAAAAGGATAAATGTATCAGGCTTTTCTACAGAAGCAATAGCCTGGTATACCTTTCCAGCAGTAGGCCCAGAAAAAGTCCAGCCTGCATGAGGGACGATTCCTGCTACAACAGGTTCATCCAGATTTGGGATACTACTTTTGTCAGGAATACATTCTTTTAAAGCATGAATACACTCTTCTTTATGAGCAGGGTAAAAAAAACCTGCCTGATAAGCTCTACGATTCATTGGTTTATTGTCCTGATGAAAGTTGATTATACACAAATTACTCTACTTTTTCCAATTCATCCAATACTTCATACATATCACGATAGCGGTCCTGGGGCTTTTTTTGCAGCATTTTTACTATGATTTTAGAAAATAAGGGAGAAATTTCTGCCTTCAGGGAATAAGGCTCTATAATAGGGTCGCGAACATGAGCAATCATAGTGTCCATAGGGTTATCTGCCATGAAAGGAGGATAGCCTATAAGCGCGTGAAAGAGGGTACAACCAAGGCTATATATATCTGACCTGCTATCGACATTTTCTCCAAGGCATTGCTCAGGAGAAATGTAGTAAGGAGTCCCCACTATATATCCATCTTCCGTAACCTTTTCCTCTTCCCGATTGCCCCTGACCGTGCCAAAATCAATAATCTGGGCAATTCCTGTAGATTTTTCCAGAAGAATATTGGAAGGCTTTATATCTCTATGAACCAGCTTCATGTCATGGACAGCACTTAAGCCCATAGCAACTTGTTTGGATATATTCAAAACAATAGGATAAGGGATATATTTTTTAGCTTTGATAATGTTGAGCAGATTTTCGCTTTCCAGATAGCGCATAACGATAAAATAGCAATTCGATTCATAACCCATATTGATAATTTTTACAATATTGGGATGTGTTATTTGCGCAAGCAAACGTCCTTCTCGAACAAAACGATTTATATCATTGACATCCTGAGCACTATCGGCTGAAAGAATCTTGATGGCAACAGGCATATTCATTGCCAGATGCAATCCCCTGTAAACTTTTCCTGAACCGCCTTCTCCTAGAACCGAATCGATTCTACATCCGCCTAGCATACTGCCTATCATGGAGCTTGTTTTGTTTGCAGCAGCCAAAGGCTTTGGCCTGGGGTTCGTTATAAGAGAGTTGTTGTCGTCTTCTTTAAAAGGGAAAGGATGCTCTCCTGTATAAAGAGATACAGGAATCAATTCGTCTATCTTTTTTTTCAATGTGTTCAAATCTACAGGTTTATACAAAAAAGACTTTACCTGCGTACAAAGTTTGATTTCTATGTCATCTTTCATCCCTGTTTTTCCGCTTACGATGATAATCGGAACTTTACGATCTATTCGCCGTAGAGATAAAAGAAGATGAAGCCCATTGTAACGAGGCATACCCATATCCAGAATAATCAAATCAGGCCGAAAGCGTGGGATTTTTTTTAAACCTTCTTCTCCATTAGAAGCAATCAAAGCCTGGTGGTTTGCCTTAATAAGAAATTCTGTATACAATTCCTGCATATCAATATCATCTTCTACCACCAAAATCCTAGCCATAAAATCCCCTCCTTACTGACTTTTCCTCAATAACTTAAAAAAACTTCCTCCATCCAGATCAGGAGGTAAAGGCAAAATTTGCTTTTTTTCTTCGCAAACAAATTCTTGGTTGTCTTGTAAAAAATCTTGTATCAAAATTTCGTTTTCCTCAGGTTCTAAACTACAGGTACAATAGACAATAGTGCCTCCATATTTTACCACTTTGGATGCGGAATCAAGCAATTTTCTTTGCAATTTGCAAAGCTCTTGCAAATTTTCTTTCTTCAACCTCCATCGTGCTTCTGCTCTTTTAGACAGAACTCCACTGTTGGAGCAGGGGGCATCCAAAAGAACCTGGTCAAAGCTTTTCTGGTATTCTTCTGGCAATTGGCAGGCATCCATCAAAACAGGATGAATGGATTGGATTTTGAGCCTTGCCTTGTTTTCTTGCATTGTATGAACCCTGTCGGGCGAAATATCTATCGCTAGTACTGTTCCCTGATCTCCCATACAATCTGCAATATATGCACTTTTGCTTCCAGGAGCAGCACACATATCCAAAATCTTCATCCCAGGCTGAGGATTCATTGCCTTCACAAAAGAAGCCGAGGCTGTACCCATGATAGCCCAGTCGCCTTCTTCGTAGAAAGGAAGGCTTTCTATCCTGCCAGGATGCTCTAGTCTCCATAGATTTTCCTGTGCAGAAAATGCTATTCCCTGTTTTAAAAAAGCATCTTCTATATTGTGCTGATTTTTTCTTATTCTCAAAAAAACAGGAGAAACAAGATTGCCAGATTCTAAAAGTGCCTGGCAATCTTGTTTGCCCCATCTATGGAACCAACGCTCTACAATCCATAGGGGATAAGAATAGACAATGCTCCAATACTCGCATATTTTGTTTTCTGGATCAGGAAAGAAAGCCGAATGAAATTGCAGGCTCCTTGTCGAGCTGATTGGCAAAATATCAGCCCCCTCTTTTTTAGCTTCTATTTCATGGGATTCTCTTTGTAACCTTCGTAGAATAGCGTTCACATACCCCGCCTCTTTTTTCCTGTTGCGTTCTTTCAACAGATCTACTGTAGTGTTGATAGCAGCATAAGCAGGTATAGACTGCATAAAAAGCATCTGGTATAAACCCATACAGAGAGCATTCAAAACAAGTATATCACCAGGTATTTTTTTGCAATATTGGGCACAAATATATTCTAAGGTTAGCCTTCTGCGTGTAATACCATAAACAATTTCTGAAATAAATTTTTTCTCTGTGGCAGGTATTTCCGATTTTTCAAATTTTTTTCTAAGAATATCTTTCTTGAATTTACCTGAAGCATCACAGAGCATTTCTAAAGCCAGCCTGCGAAATTCCATTCCTGAAGACATATAATTTTTCCTATGTTCTTTTAAAGTGTTTTTCCAATTCCTGGATTGTGATTTTCAAGATAGAAGGGCGGCCATGAGGACAATAGTAAACATTTTCCCCTTCCTCTTCGTAGGCCTTCAGCAAAGACTCGATTTCCACTTTCGTCAGGCTATCCCCTGCTTTGATTGCTGCTTTGCATGCCATAGTGGCCAGGATTTTTTCCATGACATCTTCAGGCTTTAGTTTTTTTCTGTCTTCAGAAACCTGAAGAAGATCACTCAGGATATCTTTTCCCGAAGTTTTCCCTAAAATCTGGGGAAGGCTTTGGATCTCTATTGTGTTCCCTACGCATTTGGTAGAAATACCAAACTCTCGTAAATCGCTCTGCCATTCTAAAAAAGAAGCGGTTTCTTCTATAGAAAGATGCAAAACCTCTGGGAACAAAAGAGGTTGAGATATAATCTTATTTTTTTGTATCTGCTCCCGAAGGCGATTGTATAGAAGCCTCTCATGGAAAGCATGCTGGTCAATGATAATGAGTCCTTCTTTGCTTTTGGTCACAAGATATGTTTTGTTGATCTGAAAATATGCATCTGCCTGTCTTGGAATTCTATCCAGGGTAGGGTCTATTGCATTTTCCCAGAAATCAAAGCTCTCCTGCTCTTCTTTAGGAAGAACATCCTGGATGTTTTCTACTACATTCTCTTTGGCTATAGGAAGTTCTGGCCTCCTGGATGATTTATTAAAAGCATGCCTTTTCAAGAAAGCACTATCCTGTTCATAAGGAACCTTTCCTCTCTGAATATCAGAAAAGGCTTTAGGATAGGTTTCCTTCGTTTCTGAAGACACAAAACCAAAATTATCCTGATGGAGAGAAAAATTTTTCTCTTCCTCTTTGTCTTCTGTCGCCTGAATCTCTTCTATTTCTTGTAGTTCTGTCGAAAAATTCTCAGAAAAATTTTCTTCCCTTTTTTCAGGCAGACTGATATCCTCGATAGGAAAAGGAGAGACTACATGCTTTCCCTGTAAACCCTGGGTAACGGCTTTAAAGACCAGTTCATAGATTTCTTTGCTTTCCCTGTATCTTACTTCTGCTTTGGCAGGATGCACATTGACATCTATATAGGCAGGATCTATGGTAAAATACAGCACGGCTATAGCAAAACGCTTATGAGAAAGATAGTCCTGATAAGCATCTTGAAGAGATCGTAACGCTACTTTGTCTTTTACAGCACGGCCATTGATATAACAATACTGCCATTTATTGCTAGAACGTGTATAACAAGGTAGCCCCAGATAAGCACAAAGCCGACAGACTTCTGTGCTTTTCTCTGCCTTTGTGAATTCTATTTCATCAGGCCCCAATAGCTCTTTGATTCTCAATTGAGGATCTTGAGCTGCTGCAAGGGAAAAAATATACTTTCCATTGTGAGTCAGCTTGAACCCTACATTGTAAGCAGCCAGAGCAAGCTGTGTAACAATTTCTGTAATGTGCGTCATCTCTGTTGTTTTTGTTTTCAGAAATTTTCTTCGAGCTGGTATATTGTAAAAAAGGTTGCGTACCTCAATAATAGTTCCTGGTGCCATGCCTGTAGGCTTTGCGGGCGTTATATCCCCATTTTTGCATTCGATCTGATAGCCTTCTTTGCTTTCTCTGGTGGCAGAAGAAATGACAACTTCCGATATAGACGCAATGCTGGCAAGAGCTTCCCCCCTGAACCCAAGAGTTTTTATGTTCATGAGATCTTCGCTCGAAGTGATCTTGCTCGTGGCATGGCTCATCAATGCCAGAGGCAAATCCTGTGATTCCATGCCACAGCCATCATCGCTGATTCGAATCAAACGATTTCCCGCATCTTCTATATCAATCTGTATATTTTTTGCCTGAGCATCAAGACTATTCTCTACCAGCTCTTTGACTACAGAAGAAGGCCTTTCAATACATTCCCCTGCTGCTATCTGGTTGGCAAGAAGGGGTGGAAGAATTTGAATTTTTGTCATTGGCCTTGAGAAAATCCTTGAAACATGAGTTGCAATTCTATGGTATCTTTACACTGGGCAGATTTGGCATACTTTGAGCCAGAGTCCACCTTTAAAGTGAGTTTTCCACTGCGGGGAGGCAGATACGCAGACAATTGAACCAGTTGGGAGTCGCCTGCTTTGATGGAAAGTTTTGGCTGGCGGAAAAAGCTCTTTCCATCCAGAAAATACAGATTGTCAAACTCTGTTGCATCGGCCAATCCAAAATTTCGCATGACATACTCTACAGAGAAAGCATACCTTCCCTCTTTCTGTCCTATAGCATCCTGTTTGGTGAGCTTGATCCTGCCCTGAACAGGAGTCCTTCCTGCGATTCTAAGCATTTCTATGTGGAGCGCAGGAGTAGCAGGGGTGTTAGGCATAAAACCACGGAAAAACAATTTTGTGGATACATCATTGTTGGTTTCATCGTCTTCCATGACTTTAGAAAGCGCATCTACTCTTACAAGAAATGTTCCATCTTTGATATCCAGTTCCACTTCTTTGTCCGTAAAGACCTTGAATTCGTTAGGCCCCATAGATAAGCCTTGCTGCTTGCTTACAATTTTGTCATTGAAATACGCATAATTTTCAAAATCCTTACAGGACAGATAGCCATTGTTACCCAAGCGATAGCTCATACTGAACTGGTACAATCCATCTT
This sequence comes from uncultured bacterium, assembly GCA_938003875.1. Classification (GTDB taxonomy): domain Bacteria; phylum Planctomycetota; class Uabimicrobiia; order Uabimicrobiales; family JABWCH01; genus JABWCH01. Next base: position 302 of record CALKWO010000406.1, on the reverse strand, counting down.
TTTTCTTCTTGCCATCTTTAGGAAGGATAATGATAGCATCCCGAACAGGGTCTTTTCCTGCAATTTTAAGAGAATCAATCGTAAGATCTCTACCTCGTTTTTTTGCGCTACAAATGACTTCTTCCACTATACTCTCCTCTATAAAAAGAATATTATTAAAGCCATTCTACAATAAAGAAAAGAATAAAACAAGTGGAATTTTATTCTACCTCAAAATGCTTAGAAAATATGGCTTTATACTAATTCAATACCTACGTTCCGCAGCTTCTAGGAAGAAAAAAAGTATTTTAAGCGGATAGAAG
>CALKWO010000405.1 GCA_938003875.1 uncultured bacterium | reverse complement strand
CGTTATCTTAATCCTTATCCTCTATGAGCATTGATAAAGATAAAGATTACGATAACGATTAAGATTAAGATTAAGATTAAGATTAAGATTAAGATTAAGACAAAACTATAATTTCCTATATAGCCAGTTAAAGGGTATTTCCCAAAGACGCAGGGATTGCGCTGGCGTTCGGCTTTTGAGCAGACATGACTTTTTCGGCGCAACCCTGCGGCTACAATCTGTTGCAAGACAAAATTTTAAAACTTATTCTGGGTTTGCTATGTTTTATAAAAATACAGCTCTTTTGGCAATTCTTACCCTTGGTTTTTTACTACGCCTTATTGTTGTACTCCTTGTCCCAGACTATTTTCTTTTCCCTGACTCAAAAGACTACCATATCATGGCTCATAATTATATTCAAGGGAAAGATTTAATCATTTTTGATACTTTATACGCAACAAGGCCCCCCCTATATTCTCTTTTTCTGGCATTTTTGTATTCTCTGGGCTTAGACCCTTTGGGTGCGCTTTTAGTGCAGGTATTCCTGGGTACAGGAATGATTTTGTGCCAGTACTATCTTGCCATTCTACTATTTCAGAACAATTCCATCGCTCTTGTTTCTTCGCTTTTTCTTGCCCTGGATCCTTTCTTCATTTTATTCGGTGCATTGCTGTTGACAGAAATCTTATTTAGCCTGCTTTTCCTCTGCCTCATGTTCGTTCTTTTTAAGCTACGACTGTCCCCCAAAAGACTTCCCTGGCTGTATGCTGGATTCCTTTTAGGACTAGGCTGCTTATGTAGAGATGCTTTGCTAGGATTCATGGCTTTTGCCCTGTTTTTTTCCCTCAGACCTCCTTATGCTCTGAGCAAATGCCTTCTACTTATATCAGGAGCATTGTTGGTAATTTTTCCCTGGACTTTACGCAATTGGTGTTATCTGAACCAGGTTGTCCTTATCACCAGTAAAAAGGGAACCAATCTCTATGAAGCCTTTGGGCCTGGTGCCACGGGAGGATGTGCTATTATGGAAATGAAACTTCCTGAAGAGACAGAAAAGATGAATGAGGCTGAGCAAGATGCTTTTTTAACCAAATGGGTGCTAAATCATATACTCCAGAACCCTCAAAAAGCAATAGAATTAGCCTGGGTAAAATTTGTACGATTCTGGAATGTCAGCTTGAACTATGAAGTGCTACGCAAGCATCCAATCAACCTGGCCATCATTGCTTTTAGTATAGTTATCTATTGTCTGGCAACGGTTGGTTTTCTTCTAGGAGAAAAGAAAAAGATACTACTCTTGCTCCTTCCAGTCTTTTATTTTACCCTATTGCATCTTGTTTTTCTTGGTTCTGTGCGCTATCGTATTCCTATCATGCCGTATCTGGAAATTCTTGCATCTTTTGGGCTTGTAAATCTCTGGAAAAAATATAGAATATTCATGGGGCATAGCAGTTAAGAGAAGGCTTTAATCTTTGGTCTTAAAGGCCTATATATACCAACCCAGGGCAATACTCTGGGAAAGGGAAGGAATCCAATGAAATTTTCGGAAGAATTGAAAAAATATTTTCTCGATGAAAAATTTGATTCTGCTTTAAAAGTAAGCATAGCAGACAAAAAAGAGCCTTTGGTCGAGAGTATCTCTCTTCTCAAAGAGCTTGCATGCCATCGTCGTGTAATCCATATAGGTGCTGTAGACCATAAGGATTCCATTGACCGTAAAATACAAAAAGGGAACTGGCTGCATCAACATTTTATGGATGTAGCCCAGGAATGTATAGGAATAGATATAAACAAGGAAGGCATTGAATATTTGAAAGAACACTATGGCATAGAAAAAATATACTATGCCGATGTCCTCCAGGATGATTTATCGTTTCTGGGAAGTGCCAGATGGGACATTGCTTTTTTACCAGATGTACTAGAGCATATTCCTGATGTTTTTAGCTTTCTTCAAAAATTCCACAGCAGGTTCAAAGACCATTGTGAATATTTTGCCCTGACGGTTCCTAATGCATTTTGTCTACGAAATATTGTAAATGCCTTCAAAGGCATTGAAAAAATCAATTCCGATCATAAGTATTGGTTTACACCTTATACAACAGGAAAGCTTCTTTCTATGGCTGGTTTTGATGTAAAAGAGGTTCATTATGTTATGAGAGGTCTTTCTAAGTCAAAGAAAAAATTAGAAGACCGAGTAAAAAATATTTTTTTTAGAGCAAAACCTTGCCTGAGAGATACAATTGTAGCATTCTGTAAATTTTAAAACTTGTAATTTTTATTTCATCATTTTTTTCATTAAAAAAAATATTTTTTGTTTTTGTTTTCTATCAGGCAGAAGATCCATGAGCTTTCTTAAAAGTTCTATACATTCTTTATTTTTTTGGGCATCAAAATAGAAAAGAGCAAGTTCTTTGAGGAAAACAGGATTCTGGGGAGATAGCCTTACTGCTTCTGTAAGATAGGGCTCTGCTTTGTTTTTTTCTTTTGTGTGGAAAAAATAGAGATTGCCTAGACTATTATGCAGAGAAGCATCATGAGGCATTAAAGCAATGCATTTTTTCAGATAGCCAATAGATAAAGACGGGCTTTGTTCCAAAGAAATTTTTGCCATTCCCAGCAAAGCAGGCACAAAGTTTTCCTCATAAAAAAGGCATTGAGAAAAATATATTTGCGCCTGGAAAATATCTTTTTTTTGCAAATAGTACATTGCCATTCCATAGTGTCCCCAAAGCGATTCATAGTCTTTTTGCAATGCTTTTTGAAAAAAAAATATAGAAGATTCTGTTTCTCCCATCATACCTAACAATCGCCCATACAAAAAATACCATTCGGGATTTTGTGGCTCTTCCTGGATTTTATTCTGATAGAAAGCAAGCATTTCTTTTTCCTGGGCAGGCCATTTTTCCTCTTGATTTTTACATTCTGCCCATAAAGGTTGCCAGTGGTAGACACGAAAAAGCTTTTGTGTGTCTAAAGATACTAGAACATCATTTTGTTTACAGGCAGCCAATAAAAGAAAGAAAATTAAGATATAGAAAAAAACTGTTTGATTTCCTGTATTCTTTCGGATGTGCGGCATAAAAAAATTCCACAACAATAAAGAAATAGCATGGGAAGTGCTAGCAACAACTGAGTAACAACATCAGGAGGAGTAAGAATCGCAGCTAGAATAAAAATAATAAGAACAGCATAACGCCAGTTTTCTAAATAGTAGCTACTTTTTACAAGATTCACCTTTACGGAAAAAAGCATCAATAAAGGAAGCTGAAAAACAATCCCAGAGACAAAAGTCAATACGAAAAAAAGGGAGAGATAGGAAGAAAGAGTAAATCCAATCTGTATATTTTCTCCATAGCTTCCTAAAAATTTTAGAGCCAGAGGGATTAAGATACAATATCCAAACAATATGCCAGCAACAAAAAAAAGGAGGATAAAGGGGAAAAAAAGTCTGAAATATTGCTTTTCGGATTCATAAAGGCCTGCTGCTACAAAAAGCCACATCTGATAGAAGATAAAAGGAATCGTCAAAATCAAAGATGCAATTACGGAAACCTTCAGATGGCAAAAAAAAGATTCTTCATAATGAAGTACCTGTATTTTAGCAGGCTGATTCAATTCTTGCATAGTATTTAAATGAGGCAAAAGAATCCAATTCATATAAAAACCCTGGTCTATGATCGTAAGAACCGTCACCCCCAAAAAAGCCATGACCGAAAAAAAGATTCTTTTTCTCAATTCTTCCAGATGCATTCCAAAGCTCATACTAGCAGACTCTGGATGTTTCATAATTTTGAATTCCTGGCTAAAAGTAGTTTAATCTCCATACATTTATTTTATAATACGTTTTTGCTTTGTGATTTACAAGTTTTTTTTGGGATTGCGCTAGCGATTGTCTTTTAGGCATACATGTCGTTTTTAGCGCAACCCTGCGGCTACAATCTATGACGTTTGTGCGCATGGAATAGAAGATCAAAAGAAGGTATATTTATGAATAATGTTGTTAATATTCCAGATACTTTAATAGCTAGAGTAGATCCTCACGTCCATACGAAGGAATCTGGTGGATACAGTCTGAAATTCCCTGAAAGTGACAATCCAATATGGAATACCATCAACAGGCTGCTAGGGAAATTCCTCCCTACTTTTCCTGAGTCTTTTAACCAGATTCCCCAGATCGTAGAGCAGGCTTTTTCTGCTAGCATGGATGCTGTAATGATCACAGACCATGATACGATTCAATCGAAAGAAGAACTCAAATCTGTATGGGAACTCTATTCCCGAAAATCCAAAAAAATAGGAAGATTGCCTAACATGGCATTAGGCGAAGAAGTAGAGACTAGCTTACGATTGATCGTCAAAAGATCTGATTTTGAAAAAATATGGAAAAACAATACCGATTCGTTGGATATAGAATCTATGTTTTTTGAAAAGGAGGATGGGGTTACATATTTATATGCGAAAAGAAATATCGTAGTCCTGCTGTCCAAAGGCAATGAAAATCAATTGGAATCTTTAAAAAAATTCATTACAGATGCAATAGAGCAAGAGGAAATAGGGGAAGATTCTGGCAAAAAACTAGATGATCCGTTCATCTCTATCAGCGAAGCTGATTTGTTGGATATATTTCCTGATAAGGAACTCTTTGAAAACGCCAGCGAGATTTTTTTTGTTCCTTTAGAAAATCATAAACTTCAGTTGAAGAAAGAAACTGTATTTCTCTTTCAATATTCTAATCTCCCAAGATACAATGAATTTCTGCATTTTCTGAAAAAACTCAAAAACAATATGCTGACAATGCACGTGAATGTGTATAATCCCATAAGCGAGCCAGAGAGCCAGGGAACTCTTTGTATTCTTTCCGAAACTCATCATAGAGAAATTCAGAAAAGGACACACGATGTTATCTCTTTGCTGCACTATCTGGAACAGGAAGGGCTGGTCTATATTCTGAACCATCCCCTCTATCCTCAGAACGAAGGCCATCTCACCTTAGAGCAGGTCAAATTGATGCTGATTCTTTTTAAGGCCTTTGAAACCAGAAATGGCTCCAGAGTAGTGGAGCATAATTTGCTTTTGGATAGTGTAATTCGATCTATCTCGAATCCTGAATACATGGAGAAAATGAGAGAAGAAGCGAAAAGGGGAGTATATGACCCATGGATCGGAGAAAACAGCTATCAGAAAATACAGTCTTTTTTTTATCCATATAAATCGAGTATAGGTGGATCGGATTCGCACGTCATTCCTACAATAGGAAATACATACACTCAGGTAAAAATGAAGCCTGACCAGGAAATCACAATGGAAGCCATTCTCCAGAATATAAAAGAAGGCAATACTTCTGCTGGAGGAGAGCATGGGCATCCTGCGGAAATCGCTTTAGCGATTGTTTACAATCTATGGAAAGACAGTCCGAATCTACTCAAGGCATTGAATCTAAAAAAAGTTATCTGGCTAATCAAGGCTTTGACAAGAACAGACTATAGTAATTTTCTGGAACGCTTTGCTTTTAAGTACGTTGCCAGGTGGATTTTGCCAGTCCATCCTGCCACACCCATTATATGGAGCAAAACGCCTGTTTCCGTTGTCTTTAGCCGATTTATCCATAATTATATCCCTAACCCTGTGCTTCGGCTTTTTGGGATACCTACAGCCAGCACCGCTGTTGATTATAAATATTTTTCCGCCATAAGAAGCCTTTTGGAAACGCATAAGTATAAAAAAAGACTCGATTATTTAATCAAGCTTATGTCTATTCTGTTTGAAGATCTTTTGGCAGAGCTTATGCTGTCTCTTCCAGGCCATAGAGATATAGTGCCTTTAAGAAAAAAGCTATTGGATATTCAAACGAAAAAAATGACAGAACAAGACTTGTATACAGAGCTGGCATCTCTTGTGATCCAGAGGTGGCTGAAAAATCTGGAGTTGGCTAACAAAAATTTGAGTCCTATGGAATACTGGGGGTCTTTAGGAAAAAGGATTTTCGCCTTGACTCCTTTTGTTATATTCTTCTCTCTGGTACATCACCTTTATAATGCACGAGCTATCGCCACGGAAATCAAGCGAGAGTTTTTGCCTCAGAAAAAGGATAAACAAGAGCATTCTACGGTTTTAATCACAGAGGAAAAAGCGATAAAAGTCCCAGGCGACAAGATTGCTAGATTTGTGCAGCAAGATTCCAACACCATGAAAATTACAGAGTCTGGTACTGAAACATTTACCTTTTCCACCGTATCCAACCTGGAAGAAAATGACGTGGTGAATCAGTCTAATCTGCCAAATCCCATAGATCTTCTGGCATTCCTGATGGAAAGCAAGCCAGATCGGATTATACTCTCCGAAGAAAAAGGGCCTGTTAGCTTGATGGCATTGGTTTTTGCCCAAATCCTGAACATTGAAGTCAGAATTTTACAAGACCAAAACCCCAAAAACAAAATGCCCGTCACCAAAAAAGCCAAAATCGCTATGAAGCTAAAAAAGACTATAGGGCTTTTGTACCGGGTTATGCAGAAGAAAAAGCAAGACCATAAAAAAATAGATTTCAAAAAGACTAAAAAAAGAAGGAAATTTTTAAATCGTTTTAAAGGCTTCGGAAAAAAATAGCCACTATTTTAAGCGAGTTTTAGTCACTCGTTTCTAAGCCCCAATTTTGTAAGGTTTGCTCAGGAATTTATCTTGCTCCAATTTAGTGAAGATCCTCTGCAAGTGCCATAAATGCAGTGGTTTTCGAAGGAGTAGAACTTTGGATTTCTGAACTCTAGAAACGGTATTTTTAAATAAATCGCACAACAGTGTCTTTCTACGTTTATGGTGCAAACGCTTGGAAAGCATAGTTTCGGTAAAGATTTTGTATATAGTCATTGCAAGTATTTTGCTAGCAATCCACAATTCGTTAGCCATTTCTCCCAATAATCACAAGGTTGTCATGGCAAAAAAGATGAATGAAGACCATACGATTAGCATCTATGAAATATGTTCTACCCTAAAAATTTCAAAAGCCACTTTTTATCGCTACGTCGCTCTAAGCAATCACAATCCTGTCACTGGATGAGTTGCCAGGACTTTGTTTTTTGAGATGGATAGACGAGAAATAGAAATCGGCTACGCACCGTTTGATGGAAAATTCAAAAATTTCGCCTCATCAAACGGTGGTATAATGGGGTAATCACAAATGACAGCACGTCGCAATAATCTGCTTAAATTTATCACAATAACTTTCATAACTGCAATGACTTGTATCATTGTTGGGCCTAGCTTTAGTAGTCCCGATATTCATTCTGTCGCATAAAGAGAAATTATGCAATTGTAATTCCTTTTGGCATGACCGCAAAGCGAGAATAGGAGGCCGGCGGTTATATTCTTTAGTAACATCCGCCAAATGTTCGTAAACATTACCTTTTTGACTCAGCTCCGAAGAATGAAAATTTTTCGCATAGATAGTCTTGATAAACTGAGGAAAAGAGGGCATCCTGCAAAAAAATAAAAAAAAAATTTTCGCAAAGTAAATTTATTGCTAAAAATTAAGATAAGTCTAAAAAATAGAAATGGATGAGAAAAGAAAGGCGGGTGATTGTAGCCGCAGGGTTGAGCCGGAAAAGACCAGGAAGTAGAGGAAGACAAGATCGGCTCAACCCTGCGCCGGAGTTTGTATTAGCAAGGCATTCAGGCTGTAAGGAATAAAGTCCGTTGTATATATATAATGTAAACGAAAGTGTTATAAAAGAAAAAATAAAGTAACAAATCTTTTCAATTACAAAAATAAATTCAATAGCTCATAAATTCGAGTAATGTCTGATATTGAATCCCAAGACAAGAAGTAAATGGATATTCTTGCCAATGAGAAACAAGCCCTCGCCGAACAGGATTTTCGGCAATATACCTTATCTGATCAGCAAGTTCGGCATCACAACGAATGATATGGTCATAAAAATTTTTTTGCCAGCGATAAGGAGAATGAGAATGGGTGTGCCACGTTGCCTATAAGTAAATCAACTGCGATAAATAAAGAAAAAGCAAAG
>CALKWO010000404.1 GCA_938003875.1 uncultured bacterium | reverse complement strand
CTGTGTTTATCTGTGGTTCTCTTTAAAAATCGAAAAAGTTCACTTACAAGCTGCGTTATAATCCTATTTTTCCAAAGCATACAGAATGCCATCTTCGGTCCCTATATAAATGGCGTTGGGGCTGGCTACGATATCGCTTCGTATCCCTCTTCTACCATACATTCCTTTCCAGAAATTATCGCCATTCTTAGCATTCAGAATATAAAGATAGCTATCCATACAGCCTACATAGAGTAGGCCATTGTGTTCCAAAGGCTCACTGTAAATACCTCTTGGCATTTTTTTCCACCATACAATTCCTCCATCTCTACGAGAAAGGCAATAGATATAACCAATGCTCGTAACGACATAGAGGTTGCTGCCAGATACATGTACCTTGGTAATCATGCCTTTAAGAGAGATTTTCCAATCCAGCTTTCTTTGCTCTAAATCTATGGCACAGAGATGTTGAGGGGAAAGACCTAAAAAGATATTTTTGCTGCCTAGAGCTGTCTCCGATGTTATAGAACTATCCAATTTCATTTTCCATGATTCTGCCCCACTCAAGAGATTTAAACCTATTACCTCTCCGTTCAGGCTGACCAAAATAGCCATATCTTGAAAAAGAATAGGGTCATTTTTAAATTTTGAATCTATACCTTTATAAGACCAGTTTATTGTTCCCTGAGTTTTGTTCAAAGAGTAAGCTATACCATTCATTGTTCCTACGATGACGCTTTCCTGGTCTACAGCAGGAATAGATTTGATAAAACTCTCTGTTTTAAATTCCCAGTTCTTTTTACCAGTATCCAATTCCATAGAATAAAGATAGCTATCATTGCTGCCTAGATAAACAATGTTCCCCATAATGGAGGCCCCTGCCTCTATATCGCCAATGCCTTTTCTGGTTCTATTCTCCCATAGAATTTTACCATTTTTCTCATTGATAGCAGCAATTTTTCCTGATCTGCTGGTGACGACAACTGTATTTCTATAGTGAGCTACTTTCCCCCATATTGGGCCAAGAGTATCATACATCCATAAGCTGGCTCTTTTTAAAGTAAATTCCAAAACAGGAGGTGTTTTCTGTGTCAAAACAAGGCCAATCGTTGAAAAACCAGGATACTGCAACTGGATTGTCTTTTTTTCATCAGGTTGAATGCGAACCACCAGAGGTGTTTGCAACATAGTATCTTTAAGAACTGCGCCAGGCGGCTCTGTGATAATCTGTATAGGCAAAAGTGCCTTAGAGGCAGACTCTGTCTTACTCAGTTGAGCATCATTGATCAATTCTTGTATAATCTGGTAGGCTTGCTCAATTTTTCCTTGTCCTTCCAGTATCTGCGCTTCTTTTAGTTTGGTACTTGCATTGATACGCCACTCTTCTATTCTAGTTTTTCCTTGAGATGCCAAATTTTTTATATGGCTCAATTCCCTTTCTTTTTCTAAAGAAAGCTGAGGAATTTGGAAAGCCTGGTTTACTACATTTTCTGATTCAGTATAGAAAATGATAGCTTCTTTGAAGTTTCCTTCTTTTTCTTTGGTATTTCCTTCCTGAAATTTTTGATTGCTTTCATTTAGAAGCTTATTGAGCTTTGTCTGATAAATACCATCGATCTCTTGGTTTAAAGATTCAAGATATTTCAATTCTTCTTTATCTTTAGTATTTTTAGGTATTCTATCTAATAATTTTTTATATAGCTCTAACGCTTTATCATATTCTTCCATATCTAAAGCCAGTTTGGCTTCTTTTTTTAGAGTATTGGTTTTTCTTATATCTTGCTTTTGCTCTTCTTCTTTTATATATTGATCGGTCTTTTCTACAATTTTTTGCCAATTTTTATCAGGATATTCTCGCTTTAATTTTTCTAAGTCTTGTCTTGCTTCTGCAAAACGTCCAATTTGAGCAAAAGCTTTGACTTTCTCGAATCTTTGAAGAATGATTTTTTCAAAATCTTTGGTAAGGTCTATAACTATTTTGTCAGATTTGTCAATTTTTTCTTTTAATTTTTGAAAGTCTTCCTTTGCCTGATCAACAATGCTGCTCCAGGAGTATTGTTCCAGTAAAATTTCATATATGCGCTTGGATTCCTGGTAGCTTGTATTTTCAAAAGCTTTAGCATTATAGTAGAGGTTTCTTGCTGAAAATTCATAGTATAAAGAATAAAATAAAAAAACAAAAAATAGAATAGTAAGTACCGCTCCAATGATGATCCATTTTCTATAGTGTTCCATTTTTAGCTTACGATGTAGCTTAATCGTAAGCTTTTTGATTTCTATATTTTCAGGCGTGTATTCCAAAATTCTCTCTAGTGTTTCCAGGTAAGGCCTGATTCTATTGCTTTGCTCATAGATGTTCGCAAGGTTTTGATATTCTTCTACCACGTGTTCTATTTTTTTATTGGCAATATAAATATCAACCAGAGCATATCGAAAATCCAGCTCACCTGGATATTTTTCTATATATCGACTGCATAGCTCTATTCCCCTATCATAGACTTGTTCGTCTTTATAGAGCCGAGCCAGTGTCTTTGCATGATAGGTTTCTTTTTCTTCATCGTCCAGGTGTTCCGATAGAGAGAGAAGTTTTTCCCTGGGGACAAAGGCCTTGGGCATGTGGGAAATAGCTCTCTCGAAATATTTTGATGCCGATTTTGGATCAGAGATAAAAACTCTATCTCCTAGCTTGCAGTAGTACTCACCTGCTTTTTTGCCTCCGCCTATATTTTCATAGGCCTGGGCAATGCTGAGCATAACCTGCTCATTGTTAGGGCGTAATTCTAAAGACTGCTCCAAAAACCGAATTTGTTTTTGGATTTGTGCCTTTTTCTGGCATTCCAAAGCAGCCTTTTGTAATTCATCAAAATTAGCAGGGCGAATAGCATTGATCTGCAATAGAGATGCTATAATCTTGCATACACTCAATACAGAAAGCTGGCTCAAACGGACGATATCATGAACATCATTGATGCCATTGAGATGCTTTAGAATAGTCTCGCAGCTTTCTTTCTCGATCTTTGTTCCCATAAAATCCAATGTAGCATATTCTTTTAAGGGAATAAAGATCATATTAAAAGAAGGGATTTGCCTGCGAATCTCTTCCCAATCGCCAATTTGCGCTGCAATTTTAAAAAGAACGCCTTGTACGTCAAAGGTCAAAGTGACTTGCTGTTCAGAAGACAATTCTTTTTTAGGAGGGCCTTCCTGGAAAGAAAAATGAGCACCTTCCCAGAAAAAAATATCGCAGATTTCTTCTTCGATCTGGCCTGCAATAACTTCTTCTACTTCGTCCTGCGTGACAAGCCCTCTATCAATAAAGGTTTCACCTAGCAGGGTGCCTTGCTTATGTTCAGATAGGGTTGTTTCCAAATCCTTAGGAGCTATTTTGCCAGCCTTGACAAGCATCTCTCCTATTCTTGCTCTCTGGTTGCCCCCAATCAATGTCACTCCATTGTCTCGGAAATAGATCGCTTTTTTTCTTTTATCATCAGAGACAATGAGAACTCCCTCTTTATTGACACGGCATAAAGTATTTAAAATATCAGCAAAGGATACACTGTCTAAACTACCTTCAAATGCCATATTGATACCTCTTTAAATCCATAAAAATAAAAATTTCAATTCCCCATGATTCCTTTAATTTGATTGAAATAGCCGCTATAAAAAATGATGATTTTATATGCTACAAAAACAGCAGCTCCTAAAAAAAACAGTGTGACTGAAGTGGAAATGAGCATTTTGGTAGAGGTTTCAGCTTCGTGATCCAATAAATCTCTGGCTTTTAAAAGGCTTTCCTCTAAACGACCTGACGTTTCGCCTGTTGACATCATATTTCTGACATAGTTAGGCAAAATCCTTTCATATTTTATAGCTTCAGAAAGGCTTTGTCTTTGTAGGAGACGACTGTGAATTCGTTGGAAGCAGGAGCGGACAACGCTATTTTTTGTCACATCAATCACATGCTCTATTGTTTCTACAATAGAAATTCCGCTATGATATAACCCTTGAAAGATGGTAATGCTATGCGCAAGCTGATATTTCAAAAGGCTTTTGCCCAGGAAAGGTATTTTTAAAAGGGAATAATCCAGAGTAAATGCCAGAAGCGGAAACTCCCTGGAAAGTTTTATGATAGCAAAAGGCAAAAAAGCAAAAAAATAAATACCTCCCAAAACAGGCAGAACTGTTTTCCAATAGGCTTGTGCTCCATGCTGCACAAAAATAAATAAGGATGGCCCCAAAATAGCCAGATGAAGCAGGAGAACAGGATAGGCCAGGCGCATATAAAGCTCCTGGATTCTTTTGGCCTTTCTTTCCCTTTGCTCTGCTAATCTTGCTAAAATTTCAGGAAGATGGCCTGATCTGTCTGCTCCTACCATCATCTTGATTTCATAGATTTCAAAAATTTGAGCATTTTCCAAAGCCTCTTGTAAGCTGCCTCCACGATCAATAGTGTCGATTGCCCTGAAAAGCCCTTTAGAAATTTTAGAAGATTCTGTTTCTGCCAATATGCTCAATGATTGAGCGAGAGTAGTTCCTGACTGGCATAAAGTGCCCAGCCGACAGTACAAGTCAGCATATTTATCTAGCATAGCTATTCCTTACATAGCAATGGTATTTTCTATCACTGCATGTACCCACTGGATTTCTTCAGAAGAAAGCCCTGATCCAAATTGTATGGTGACGCTGTCTGAACGAGCCAAAATAGCAGAAGAACCAAAAAAACTGACGACATTCTGGATGTCCTTAGTATCGTTTTTATTGGGTGAAGAACTGGCAGCATCTAAAGTATCTTTGACATTAGCGTTTGCCAATGCAGAAATGATCCTCAACTCTTCCATTTCTTTCACAGGAATTTCTTTGACCTGCTTGCCAAAAGTCCAGGCTTCTGTAACCTGAAGCGTTTTGGGGGAAACATGAACCATCGTGCGTTTGCTGGCGAAACGATAAATAGCACCAAAAACCAGCCCAAAAGGAGCGATAACGAAAATTCCCAAAAAAACTTTGAAAAAAGTCGGCGTATCTACTTCGAAAAAAACTTGCCTCAAAAAAACAAAATAAAGAATACAGGAAAATACTCCAGCTATAAAAATAGGAATATAGAATAAGGGGTGCCAGCCAACAGGTGGAATTTCTAACCTTATTTCATCGCCCTCTCTATCGTAAAGAAGCTTAGAATTCTTGGGAGTAGGAGGAATTTCTTTTACTTCTCCTGTGCGTAGAATCTTATCTCTCACAGATTCATCCAGCTTATCAGGATCTCTTATGATTTCCGTACCACTGGAAGCATCAGACAAAGGCAAAAGAAGGAATTTTGCTATTTCTTCTGCCAGCTTGCGCGAAGTCTCATAGCTTGTGTTTTCTCCAAAAGACAGAGTGTCTTCTCCTGTCATCCTTACAGGATATACAGTATAGGTAGAATTTTTGCTTCTTCGTATTTCTTTTGTGATGGCTACATTCTTAAAATTATACAATTCATGTAGCTTACTCTGTATTGGGAAAATCAGCCCCCACCAGCTTGTGACAGATTTCATCTTTTTATCGATCACAATGCCTGATCTGCCAAAAGAAATACAAAGGCCGACTGCAAAAAAAACAAATCCAAACAAGCTAATAGGCCAGCCGACATCGCCTTGTGTTTTCAAAAAGGGTACGATCATGGTAAAAAAACCAGAGATCATAAAAGGCAATCCGAAAAGAATCAAACAGCCTCCCCCTGACCGAAAAATCATGAGATCAGGATCATGAGAATCTATTTTTTTCATAGTTTTTTCTTTCTGCAAAAGTTTAGAAAAAGAAAAGATCATGGATAATTTCATGCTATAATGCTATTCTAATGAAAACCAGAAATTTTTCAAAAAAAAAATCTTTGATATGATGTGTTTTTTAAGAAATCAGATAAATTCCCATTTTTTATTGACAAATCTATCTTGTATTTAGTAAGATAAATTAATGATACAATTTGATGATTCTCTAATTATTTTAAAAAATTTTGCAATAAAATGGCCCCTATTACCCAGGTGTTAAATGATTTCAAATGATTTAACTCCAGAAGAAAAACTTTTTTGTAAACTTGCGATCAAATATAATATTTTGAACAGAACGCAAATAAAAGAATGTCTTAAAAGAAAAAAATTAGAAAATATTTCCAAACCTCTGGCGATTTTTTTGATTGAAAAAGGGTATCTTACCGATAATAAATTGGACGAGATTATTTCTATTCATGAAAAAAACCTACAGGCATTTCTAGCAAGAGGAAACCAATACCAATCCAATCGCGATTTTGAAAAAGCGATTCAGGATTTTACTCGTGTTTTAAAAAGCAACCCTTATCATGTCGAGGCTTTTATCAATCGAGGTAATGCCTATCTTGGTCTTCGTCAATACGAAAATGCATTGAGCGATTTTACCAGTGCTATAGAGCTAGAGCCAAAGAATGAAGTTGCGTATACAAACCGAGGAGTTACTTATAACCATATAGGGGAAACAGAAAAAGCCATCCAGGATTTCAACAAGGCCATCGAACTATCTGTCTCTTATGCTAAAGCCTATTACAGTAGGGGTGTATCGTATCATTTTCGCAAAGAATATGAAAAGGCTATCGAGGATTATAGTACCGCTATCGAGCTAGATGATACTATGGCGGATGCCTATAACAATCGAGGGGTACTCTATACTTTGTTCAAAAAATACGATCTCGCCATTAAAGATTGGGAAAAAGCCCTTTCTATAGACTCTAATTTTACTTCTGTTAAACTAAATCTTCAAGTACTGAAACGAAGACGAGAAATGCTGCAAGAAGAAAAGCAGTAACCTTACAGCTTGTGCAGTTGAAAAGCCTTTAATCTTTGGCCTGAAAGGCCTATACATAACAGCTCAGGGGAATACCCTGGGAAATAAAGAGCCTTTAATCTTATGCCTGAAAGGCCTATACATAACAGCCCAGGGGAACACCCTGGGAAACATCCATGACTTCAAGGAGTAAAAAGCGTTGGTAGAACCAAATCAAAAAGTGAAATTTCCACTAGTTAAACCATTGCCCCATAAGAAATTCGATCCAAATGCCATGAAAGTGTACCAGCGATTGCTTGCCTTTCATTACCAAAGCTACTTCGTAGGTGGTTGCATACGAGATATGCTATTGGGACGGCCTCCTAAAGATTTTGATATTGCTACCGCAGCTAAACCACGCCAGATCAAAAGAATCTTTCGCAACAGCCGAATCATTGGAAGAAGATTCTTAGTAGTAAATGTATTTTTTGGATCTCATCAGAATATAGAAGTAACGACCTTTCGGCGCACCCCCTGGCAAAATGGTATTCCTGAAAATTCCGATTCCCTATTGCTGGATAGCGATAATGTTTTTGGAACGGATGAAGAAGATGCCTTAAGACGCGATTTCACCATCAATGCTCTGTTCTATGATGCCAAGGAGCGAACAGTAATCGATTATGTAGATGGGCTGGAAGATCTTCAGATGGGCTTGATACGCACCATCGGCGACCCAGAAGTACGTTTTGGCGAAGATCCCATCCGCATTATCCGTGCCCTTAAATTCAAAGCAATGCTGAATTTCGATCTGGTTCCACAAACCAGACAAGCACTAGGAAAATGTGTTCATAAACTAGCCCAAAGTTCCACTTCAAGATTGCTTCTTGAGATGCAAAAGATATTGCATTGTGGAGGGAGCTTACTTACTTTTCAGTCTTTGGCAGAGGCTGGAATTTTTTCTATCATTGCCCCTGATATCCATCGTCTATGGTTTGCTAAAAACAATCCAGCTAACCAGATTTTAAAAACTTCTCTACAGGGTCTGGATAATAGCAGCAAAAAAAGACGAGAAGATATAAGTGAAGCCGCTGCTATGGCTTCAATATGCTTTCCTATTGTATTTTTTTCCCAGAAAGATAAGAAAGAGATTCCTTCCGAAACATATTGTAAAGATCAATTGAGCAAAATTGTCAAAAATCTCAATATATCTAAAAATTTGTTGGATAAAGTGACTAAAATTATTCAAAATCAATTCTATCTGGAACAAATGTCCACATCTAATAACAACAAAAGCATGAAATTCCCAGAAGAAGAAAATGCGGACTGCCTGGAATATTTCTCCCTTCGTTTTTGGAACGACCCCAAGCAACAGGAAGTATATCAATCCTGGAAAAAACAATACTCTCAGCCCAAAAAACAGCCTTGTATCGTTTTGCCCAAGTCCAAGAAAAAACAGGTAGCAATGAAGTAAAGAGGAAAGCGTGGATCAATCTACTCTGGAATACTATGACAAAAATGCCGATGCTTATTTTAAAAAAACATCGCTTATCGATATGAGCCATTTCCATAGAAGATTTGTGAGCCTTTGTTCAAAAGGCTCTCGGATTCTCGATATAGGCTGCGGTTGTGGGCGTGATCTAAAAGAATTCAAAAAACAAGGCTTTATTCCCATAGGTTTAGAGCCATCTCTGTCTTTGAAATCGCTTGCATCTTTGCATAGCGGATGCAATGTCGTTCAGGGTGATGCAAGCTATATTCCTTTTTCTGATGAATCTTTTGATGCACTTTGGTGTTGTGCTGTTTTTGTTCATCTATCACAGGAGGAAATAGAACAAACACTTCATGAGATATTGCGCGTATCAAAACAAGGGACAACCATTTTTTTTTCTCTGAAAAAAGGCAAAGGTTTTCTGCGTACAGAGGACAACCGTCTTTTTTATTTTTATGAAGAAGCAGAAATAGAAAAAATTTTACAGGCTTTTCCCTTTGGTTTTAGAATCTATGAAGAAAGTACTTCCCAGGACGGCACGAACTGGCTCAATATCTTTATAAGGGTAGACGATAACCAAAAGAAACAAAGATGCAAAATATCTCTTTCCCAGGCTGCTTCCTGGGGACAAATGCTTTTAAAAAAGGCAGACATAGAAGACAGTCGGATGGAAGCAGAATGGCTTTTGGAGCATTGTACCAAAAATGACCGCCTGGAATTGTATAATAACCCAGAAAAGCCCCTTACCAAAGCACAGGAAAAATATTTTTTTCTTTGCATAAAAAAGCGTTCTTCCCATTGCCCATTCGCCTACATCACAGGAAAATCATATTTCATGGAATTCACCTTTGCAGTCAATCGTCACGTTCTTATCCCCAGACCAGAAACAGAATTGATGATAGAATACGCTATGAAAATGTTTCCTAAAAATAAGCCTTTTCTTGCTTTAGACATAGGCACAGGAAGCGGTTGTATTGCCATTTCTTTACTCAAATATTTTTCTGATGCCTACATCATAGCAACGGATATTTCCTCTAAGGCTTTGAAAGTTGCATGGAAAAATGCCTGTAGCTTACAAGTACAAGAAAGGTTGCTTTTGTGTAAAGCAAATCTTTTTCCTCCCTTTGTGCCTGGGCCTGTTTTCGATTATATCCTCTCAAATCCTCCCTACATTTCTGAGAAAGACTACCAAAACCTGATGCCTGAAGTAAAAAATTTTGAACCATCTACGGCACTTATAGCAGGCGATGGGCTGGATTTTTATAGAAAAATTTTCTCACAAGCCCTGATTTTTCTAAAGAAAAGTGGCTTGCTCATAGTAGAAATAGGATATGGACAGATGGAATCTATTCGTAACCTTGCTAAAGACAGGCTGAGAATACGAGAGATTCTTCAGGATTTGGCAGGAATCGATCGAATTATAGTAATGGAAAAAATAAATTAAAAAATAGAATTAACCACAGAGACACAGAGTACACAGAGAATTTTTAGCTTTTGAACCACGGATAAACACAGATGAACACAAATAATTTTTTGTAATAGTTTTCTCCAATTTTATCGTTTCTTTATCCAGCCGAATGAGACTATTTTAAATACTATATCCGTGTTTATTTGTGTCCATCTGTGGTTCTCTTCTCATTTTTCTCTGTGTTCTCTGTGCCTCTGTGGTAAAATTTTCAAACTATAACTATAATTTCCTATCCTTTAAATTAATTTTTTTTTATAAAGGGTTTAAATATGGATTTACAAGCAATTCAAGCCTCTTTAAAAGAGATGGGTATTGATGGATGGCTTTTCTATGATTTTCATAACAGAGATGCTATTGCAGCCAGAATTCTCAAAATGGATACCACTCGTTTTGCCTCTCGTCGCTGGTATTATTATATCCCTGCCCAAGGTGACCCCCAAAAACTGGTACATCGTATAGAACCCTGGAGATGCGACCATCTTCCTGGCGCAAAGCATATCTATTTACCCTGGCAGGAGCAGCAGGCTCTTTTAAGAAAAATACTGGGCCTTGCCAGACGAGTTGCCATGCAATATTCTCCTTTCAATGCCATCCCCTATGTTTCTATCGTAGATGCAGGGACTATTGATTTAATAAGAAGCTTTGGTGTGGAAGTCGTATCCAGTGCTGATCTTGTAGGAAAGTTTGAAGCCCATCTTTCTATGGAAGGATGGCAGAGCCACATTGCTGCTGGTGAAGTTATGCAAATGGTCAAAAATGAAACTTTCCTGGAAATCGCCCGCAGAATACGAGCAGGCCAAAATCCCAAAGAATATGAAATCCAGGAGTTCATGAAAGATCTGATGAAAAAGAACGATATGCATTGGGACGATGGCCCCATTGTGGCTGTCAATGAACATGCTGCAGATCCTCACTTCGAACCAACACAAGAAAACAGCTTTGCCATGAAAGAAGGCGACCTTGTGCTTTTAGACCTCTGGGCTAAGAAGAATCGGCCAGGCAGCATTTTCTACGATATTACATGGATGGGCTATATTGGAGAAAAAGTCCCTCAGAAACTTGAAGAAATCTTTCAGGTTATCCGGGCAGCAAGAGATGCAGCCTTGCAACTAGTTAAAGAAAAATTTTCCACAAACACCGTTGTGTATGGCTATGAAATAGACAAGGTTTCACGAGAGATCGTTACCAGCAAAGGCTATGGCCAATACTTCACACACCGTACAGGTCACAACATCGGAGAACACGTGCATGGAAACGGAGTGAACATAGATAATCTGGAAACCAAAGACGAACGCAAAGTACTGCCAGGAACATGCTTTTCCGTTGAACCAGGAATCTATATGCCTGAAGAAAAAATTGGCTTTAGGACAGAAATCGATGTGTTTGTCACAGATGAAGGCAAAGTACAGGTAGTAGGCGATATTCAAGAAAAAATCATCCCCATCCTCACTCTGCCTGTTTTATAAAATTACAGGATACCGCAGGGTTGCGCCCAAAAAGACTTTTCTGCTAAAAAAAAACAGCGCAATCCCTGCGTCTTCTCCAATAACCTCTAAATTAAATTTTCTAACTCTCATATAAATAGTGCGGAGAAAAGGCAAAAATGGAAATATTAGATGCAGAAAGAAGCATTCTACTCATTATTGATTTGCAAGGCAAATTGATGGAAAAAATATATCGCCCCCAAATGGTGATACAATCTACGCTAAGCTTATTGAAACTGGCGGAATTTTTTTCTATTCCTGTTCTTTTAAGCGAACAATATCCTAAAGGCCTGGGGAAGACGCATCCTTTGGTATGGGATACTTTCACCAAATTGAAAACATCTAAAGCATATATGGAAAAAAGCAGCTTTGGCTGCTGTGGTGACTATAATTTTGAGATTTTGCTTTCCAAATTAAAACCAGATGTCCCTTGCGAGCAAAGACAAATCGTTGTAGCAGGTATAGAGGCCCATATTTGTGTTATGCAGACGGTGATTGGAGCTATCCAGGACGGAAACCAGATGCATGTATGCTGGGATTGCGTCAGTGGTCGGGGAGAAGAGTATAGAAAGCATGCTTTAGATCGTATGGCACAGGCTGGTGCCATCATAACAAACCATGAATCCGTAGGATTTGAATGGGCCAGAGATAAAAATCATCCTCAATTTAAGGCAATGAGCCAGCTTTTCAAGGAAGAGCAATAGTATTCACGATTTATGCTGTTTTCTAATTTTTACAAACATAACATAGTGCATGAAGGCATTGGGTAAAATGAGATTTGTGATAAAAAACTTTTCCGGTTTATCAGGTTAGGATAAAAGGGGAAAAAATGGTCAAGCACAATCGTAAAAAAGAAAGTAGCAAAGCTCCTTTCCTGGATAGCAGTAAAAATATCGCAGTATCTTTTGCTGCTCTTACTGAGTCTACAGAGCAAGGCATTATTTTCCGAAAAATTCTCTCTCAAGGAGAAGGTAGAATTGCTCTTTATTCCAAAAGATATACAGGCTGCCAAAGAATGGAACTGGAGCTGGATGGTAGTGCCTGGCAATTCAAATACAAAAAACAGAGGCTGATGGTACGAAAACAGGTGCAGGGACAAATGTTTCTACTCACCCTTCCAGAGGGGATTGTCTATTGGGAAACAGAGATAGGATACATTGCCTGTTTTTGGAAGGAAAATTATCTGAAAAAAGTAGAAATGGGGAATTATTTGCAAGGGAATATTGAATGTGTTCTTTGCAAGGAAAATGAATTTCTTGGGCCATATAAACTAGAAAAAAACAAAAAATTGGTAATGCCTTTCACTCGATTTCTTTTGTCTATCAAGCCCTTTGGTCATGCTATGATTTAAATCATAGCACTGCTCATCTGGCACAGGAACAATTTGCTAAGAGCAGAAATAAGGCTGAATACCGCCTGCTGGAGCAGATGCTATTATCATAGCACTGCTCATCTGGCACAGAAAAAATTTGCTAAGAGCAGGCTTTTTTATCGAGATCTCTTCTCTATTTTTCTCTTTTGAATTGGTTTCCCATTTTAAAAAAACAAGTCATCGCAAATAATACCATAATCCAAGTTGTCGGCTCAGGGATAGTTGTGTTTTCTGCATAAAGTTGGTAGATGCGAGAGCCTCCTGCAACGTAATCCAAAGAATACCTTCCAAACTGGTACTCAATATAGCGTACCTGTTGATAAGAGCCTTTGTTGATATATATAGGTGCGGTGACAATATCGGCAATTCCATCATTTGCTGTTCCAACCATTCCCCATAGTGTATAATTTACATTGTCCAGAGAAGTATAAATTGCAAAAAAGTCCCATACTTCTCTATCTCCTGGGTAAGGGGAAAAATGTGCTCCAATTTGATCCACCGTCCTATTTTGGCCTAAATCAATTCTAATTTTTTGGTGGCATCGGTCCAAAACGGTGTAGAATTCGTTTGACAATTGTAAAGTTGACAGAGT
>CALKWO010000403.1 GCA_938003875.1 uncultured bacterium | reverse complement strand
TTATTTGTGTTTATCTGTGTTTATCTGTGGTTCTCTTTAAAAATCGAAAAGTTCAGTTACAAGCTGCGGAATATAGGTAGCTATATTAATTTTTACCAATATCATCTTGTAGCCGCAGGGTTGCGCCAAAAAAAACATGTTTGCTCAAAAGTCTAACGCCAGCGCAATCCCTGCGTCTTTGGTCAATACCCTTGAATTCGATTCAGCCAGTCTCTATTGGCAAAAGACGCAGGGATTGCCTGAAGGTCGTCTTTTCCGAATAGATAGTCATTTTCAGCGCAACTCTGCGGCTACAAATTATTTTATTAAGGAGACCCCTATGGCTTCCCATTTTATCGAATTTGTATTGAAGCAAAAGATGATGATTTTGCTTTTTGGTTTGCTGATTCTTGCTTTGGGTATTTTGGCATGGCAAACGATTCCTACGGATGCTTTCCCTGATGTTACCAATGTCCAGGTGATGATACTCAGTAAGGCTACAGGACTTGCACCTTTGGAGGTAGAAAGACAAATCACGTTTCCCATAGAAATCGAAATGAAGGGTTTGCCTCATGTACAGGGCGTACGTTCTTTATCAAAAGCGGGATTGTCTCAGGTGGTAGTCATTTTCGATGATGGAGTTGATATTTATTTCGCCCGTCAATTGGTTTTAGAACGGCTACTGCAAGCAAAAGAGAAACTTCCTTCTGGGGTGGAACCTGAAATGGGGCCGATTAGCACTGGATTGGGAGAAATCTATCAATATACCGTTAAAGCTGGATATTACTGCATTCAACACAAAGGAATCTGGTCAGAAAAGCCATCCCCATGTCCCCAATGCAGTAAGAGCATGCTCAAAGCAGAGTATTCTCTCACCGACCTGCGCACTGTACAAGATTGGATCATCGCCCCACAGCTTAGAAAATTAAGGGGTGTCAGTGAAGTAAACAGCTTTGGAGGATTCGTGAAAGAGTATCATGTACTCCCTGACCCTAACCTGCTTTTAAAATATCAAATTAGTTTGAACGAAGTCATCGAAGCTTTGGAAACCAACAATGCCAATAGTGGAGGGAATTATCTCGTTCGTAGCGATGAACAACTCTATATTGTAAGCAAAGGATTGTTCCGAAAGATAGATGATATTCAAAAAATCGTCCTAAAATCCGAAGATGGAACTCCCGTCTACCTCAGAGAGATAGCGGAAGTTAAATTAGGAGAGGCGACTCGACAAGGAGCAGTAACACAAGATGGACAGGGAGAAATAGTTATCGGTATGGTAGTCATGCTGCGCGGAGCAAATTCCAAAAACGTTGTAAGTGAAGTAAAAAATCTTATACCACAAATACAAAATATGCTTCCGCAAGGTGTGCGCATCGTGCCGTTCTATGATCGTGCTTCTCTCATCCAAAATTGCATTTCTACCGTAGCATCTGCCTTGCTTCAGGGAAGCTTTTTTGTGATACTGGTTTTATTTCTTTTATTGTGGGACATACGTGTTGCCCTCACCGTCACCCTCTCATTGCCCCTTACGGCTTCCATCACTTTTATCTTGATGAAAATAGCAGGACTGACCGCCGATATGATGAGCCTGGGAGGGCTAGCTATTGCCCTGGGCGTGGTAGTAGATGCTTCTATTGTTGTGACAGAGAATATCGTCCGCCACTATACGGAGAAGTCTTCTTCCAAAGAAAATCGCTTTCAAGTGGCTCACCGTGCCGTGTGCGAAGTAGTGAAGCCCATTTTTTTTGCTATTCTCATTGTGGTTGTAGTGTTCTTGCCCTTGTTTACCTTGGAATCTTTGGAAAAAAAGATGTTCGAGCCTTTAGCTATAACAATGTGTTTTGCCATGGCAGCTTCTCTCATCGTAGCCTTGAGCATTGTGACGGTAGTGGCTGCTCTGGTAGCCAAAAGAGGAAATGTAAACAATGTAGTCGAAACGTTTCTCCTGAAGATATACCAGCCCATATTGCAGAAATTTTTGGACAATCCCAGATGGACATGGATAATCGTTTCCATCCTTTTATTAGGCCTGGTTATGCCTTTGCCATTTTTGGGAACAGAATTTATGCCGCCTTTGGATGAAGGTTCTATTGCTGTAAATATTGTACGTCTTCCTTCGGCTTCGCTTGGTTTTTCCAGGGCACAATCATTATTTTTGGAAAAGCAAATTCTCCAGAAATTTCCAGAGGTCGAGACTATCGTATCCAAAAGTGGAAGGGCAGAAATAGCCGAAGACCCCATGGGGCCAGAGCAAACCGATATGTTTATCATGTTGAAACCTTATAATGCCTGGACATCGGGGAAAAGCAAAGAAATGTTGATAGAAGAAATACGAGAGGAAATGCTCAAAGTCCCTGGATTGAAGCCCGCTTTTTCTCAACCGATTGCCCTCAGGGTGAACGAACTCATCAGTGGAATAAAATCTGACGTAGCCATTAAAATTTTTGGAGAAGATTTGGAAACCTTGAAACAAATAGCAGAGAAAATAGCACCTGTCATGGGGAAAGTGAAAGGTGCCACAGACATCAAGATCGAACAGATATCAGGCTTTTCTCAAATCGAAATAGAAATAGACAGAGAAGAGATTGCTCGCCATAAAATCAATGTGCAACTGGTCAATCTCATGGCAGAAGCAGCAATAGGAGGAAAAATCGTCACGTATTTTCTGGAATCGGAAAAACGCTTTGCGGTTTTAGTAAGATTTCCTGAGGAATATAGAAAAAATATCGAATCACTGAAGGGCATTTTAGTCAATTCACCACTCGGTTACTCCGTACCGCTAGATAAACTTGCCCAAATCAATGAAGTGGATGTTCCAGCACAAATCAGCAGAGAAAGCGGAGAGAGACGTCTTGTTGTCGAATGCAATATTCGTGGCCGTGATATGGGTAGCTTTATCACAGAGTTAAAAGAAAACCTGGAAGCGAGTGAAAAAGAAATTCCTGTGGGCTACAGACTGGCTTGGGGTGGCCAGTTTGAAAACCAACAACGCGCTATGAAAAAA
The DNA here is from genome assembly GCA_938003875.1 of uncultured bacterium. Lineage (GTDB taxonomy): Bacteria > Planctomycetota > Uabimicrobiia > Uabimicrobiales > JABWCH01 > JABWCH01. The sequence continues at coordinate 15,766 of CALKWO010000403.1, read as the reverse complement.
TTGGCGGTAGCGGTTCCTATTTCCGTCATTATCATGGCCTTGATGCTTTATTCTGTTTTTCAATCCCTTAAAAGTACATTTATGGTACTTTTAAACCTACCTTTTGCAGTAGTAGGAGGACTATGGGTAATATTTCTTTTCAATATCAACATCAGCGTCTCTGCTGTCATTGGCTTTATCGCTCTTTTAGGAATGGCCGTGGAAAATGGAATCGTTCTGGTTTCTTTCTTTCAAGAGCTGAAAGCGCAAGGGAAGAGCACTTATGAAGCGGTTTGTGAAGGTTGTCGTCTACGAATGAGACCCATCCTGGGAACAAGCCTTACCACCTTATTGGGGTTGTTTCCGATGCTTTATGCATCAGGGCCAGGCGCGGAAATCCAGAGGCCTCTGGCTGTTGTTATCATGGGTGGCCTTTTTACTTCATTGCTGCTGGTTTTGTTCCTATTCCCTGCACTTTATCTGGTCTTTCATAAAGACAAATAAAGGATTTTGCTATGAATAAAGACATTGTTTATTTGATCAATCCAAGCTCTAGCCAGACATGGGTATTGAATGGCAAGCAAAAGACCATAATTGGCAGAGGCATTTCCCAAAATGCTGAAAATAGTCTTATTTTGTTACCTCATCCGACTGTATCCAAATTGCACGCTCATCTGTGGCTGGATGAGCAGACCCAACAGTGGTATTTTGAAAATACAAGCAAGAATGGATCATCCATCCATGGCAAAGAAATTCAAGGCAAACAAGTCCTCCATGATGGAGATAAAATCACTATAGGCCCTTTTGATCTTTTATTTTGTGAAAATTTACTGAACGAAGAAGGCACAGTAGAAGTCAAGAAGCCAGATATCCAATCTGCTAAATGGGAAAACAGCCCAACAAAATTAGAACTATTCACGATTTACATCATCTTTGGATTTGCAGTAGTCTTATTTTTCTTTTGGATACGAAAAATGTTCCTCTAAAAAAAGACGCAGGGATTGCCCTGGCGTTGGGCTTTTGAGAAGACACAGCTTTTTCTTGTATAGTGTAAAAAAGTATCTGAAAAAACAAAAATAATTTGAAATTTATGCCTAATTAAGTCAAAATAACCTACCTTCCGCAGCTTCTAAGGAAAATTGAGTAATCTGTGTAATCTACGGATTGTTTATATTTTGAAAGTCCATGTTTAAGAGGAGATTTTCGTGATAGTATATCAAATTTTCGTAGATCGTTTTGATTATGGAAAAGACTATTGCTTTAATAGCGATAAAAAAGAGAAAGAGCATCTATACCCTGGTGGATTAAAAAAATGGGATACAAAGCCCAGGCGAGGTGTATTGTCCAAAGAAGATGGATGCTATACTCATGAGTTAGAATTTTGGGGCGGAGATCTGGCTGGAATCACTAAGCGTATCTCTTACCTGGAAGAATTGGGAGTAAGCATCCTTTACCTTACTCCTATATGCCTTGCTCGAACAAACCATAAATACGATACAATAGACTATTTTCAGATTGACCCCCAGTTTGGAACATTGGACGATCTGAAAAAACTCGTAAAAACAGCACATAACTCAGGGATACAGGTGGTGATGGACTGCGTTTTTAATCATGTTGGGAAAACAAATCCCTGGTTTCAGGAAGCACTGAACAACCCTGATAGCGAATATCGCGATTTTTTTTATTTCTCGGAGGAATTGCCTGGTGGATATAAAGCATGGGCCAATGTAAGGAATCTTCCTGAGCTGAATCTGGAAAACCCTGCATTAGAAAAAAAAATACTTTCTGTGATTGCACACTATCTTAAAATTGTAGATGGGATTCGGCTGGATGTGGCTTTTGAACTTGGGCCTAAACTATTGCAAAAGATCACTCGGTTCGCCCATAAAGTAAAGCCTGGCTCGTTTGTCATTGGCGAAATCTGGAGCTATCCAGGCGAATGGCTCAAAAAAGTGGATGGGATCATGAACTATAATCTCAGACAGCTCATCATAGAATATGTTCAGGGAAATATGGAAAGTCTACAGTTTGGTCGTATTATAGAAAAAATAGTCCAGGATGTTGGGATAAAGTCCCTTTTGCAATGTTGGAATATCCTTTCTAGCCATGATACCATGCGGATCAAAAATTTGTTTCCTGACGATGAGTTGAGAAAAATTGCTTTGCTCTTGCAATTTAGTCTTCCTGGAAAGCCAATGATATATTATGGAGAAGAGCTTGGAATGACAGGAGAGAATGACCCTGCTAACAGAGGTCCTATGGAGTGGCTTGATGAAGATGGCGAACAGGATTGGATATTCTATGAGACAATGATTTCCATGCATAGAGAGAATCCCGCCTTACAGCACGGAGATTTTGTCCTTTTGGAAACTAAAAATATACTGGCTTTTTGCCGAAAAACCGATATTTTTAAAGAATTTGTGCTTGTCGTTATCAATGCAGGAAAAAAGCCTGTCCAGGAAGTTTTGGCTATCCCTGAATATCGTCTGACAAATGCTGCAAAGTTGGAAGATATTATAACGAAAATGCAATATGAAAATATGTCTGGGTTCTTGAAAATACGGATGCAGCCTAGAAGCTTCCTTGTACTCACACCCGTTATCAAAGATAAGGCGGGCTATAACCCCTATAAACGCATACAGTGATTTGGAGAAAAGACGCAGGGATTGCGCTGGCGTTTGGCTTTTGTGCAGAAACGGCTTTTTGGGCGCAACCCTGCGGCTACAATCTGCTGCAAGACAAAATTTGCAAGGCCTCTGGGGCGTTGCTACTGGTTATGAACTTTTTTTCTGGCAATGTCTTACATAAGCAGGAGGAAGATTTAGCCAGACATGGTTATGGAAGATTTCATTTTGGTTAATGAATTGTTTGACTACTCTTTCTACTGCCTGGATTCTCTGTTTTTCTCTTGAGTTTGAAAAAAAGGCCTTTACAGGACGAATTCCTATATATTCAAAATAGCTGATCCATCCTGATGGATTTACGATTTGTAAGTAATGGTCTAAAATTTTTTGAACAGTATGTGGATCAAAAACATTAAAAGGAAGGCTTGAAATAATATAATCATAGGGCTTATCCACTGGAATTTTCTGAACATCACAGGGGAAGAGATTTACAGGACAGGGTGCATTTTTAAAAATTTTCTCTTCCTGAAAGCGTTTTTGCAGAAAGCGAATAAAATGTGGGCTGATTTCGCAGATGTCCAGATGATCTTCAGGCCCAAGAAGAGTGAGTATTTTTTCTGTCACAACGCCTGTACCAGCTCCTACCTCTAATATTCTTGCTGGTTTTTTCTTGAGAGATAAAAGTCCAGTGATTGTTTTTGCTAGTGAATTAGAACTAGGTGCAATGGCACCCGTTACTGAAAAATTTTTTACGGTATTTCGCCAAAATGTATACAAATTTAACATGCTTTTTCCCTATTACTATTTCCAATCTTCTTCGTTAAATTCCCAATTGTTAGGCTCCTTAGAATCCTTAGGCTCCTTGGCATCTTTAGGCTCCTTAGCATCTTTAGAATCTTGCTCTTTTTCTTTAGGAGTCGTATCTTTTTCTTTAGGAGTCGTATCTTTTTCTTTCGATTCTTTCGATTTTTCGGTCTTGCTTTCTTGTTTTTCTATAATTTTTTGGGATTCCTGTTTTTTCTCTATAACAGGTTCTTTTTCTTCTATTAAAGAAGGTGCTACAGGAATGCCCTCTTTCTCCTGCTCTTCTTCATGGTATAATTTTTTGGCATATACTATTTTATCGCTCCATGTAAGAAGAGTTTTGCATTTTGGATTTGAGCATTGCAGAGATTCATGGTTTACAACCTGGCTGCAGGAAGGACAAACGGGTATCCAATTGTTTTCTTCTGGTTCGCCTCCTTTTCGCTCTGTCCATTGTACTTTACCAATACATCCGACTGCGCAAACAATGCTAAAAAGCAAAAGAATTTTTATCCAATCTGTTTTTTTAATAAACATTTTTTTTCCAATAAGTTTCTAGGTATTGATATTTCTGCAACGACAACCTCGCCTGTAAGCTCAGGGCCTTTAAATACAAGAAAGCCTTGTTTTGGCAAAACAAAAGTTATTGTTTGTATTGCTTTGATAGCTATGCCTAAAATCTCTCCTGTATTGGCATCCAACCCAGAAGGAATATCAACGGAAATTATATCTTTATCTAAGGTAGATACCTCACTGATAATGCTATAGATAGGCTCCCTTACTGTACCTGAAAGCCCTGTTCCTAATAAGGCATCCACAAAGATTTCTGGATTATTTTCCATGAGAATAGAAGAGAGGTTATGATTCTTTAGAATTTCTGTTGGGATAATATCCATTTTTTTTAAAATGTCAAGATGGATTCCTGGATCTGATGTGGGAGAAATTTTTTTTAACTCTCCAGCAAAAAAAACCTTTACTTCTATTCCCTGATTATAGAGATGTCTTGCAATGACAAAACCATCACCACCATTATTACCTGGGCCACACAAGATATTCACAGGCCCATGCAGGTTTCTTTGAGCGATAATCCGAGCAGCTTCTCTTCCTGCATTTTCCATCAGGAGGATGGAAGGAATATGATACTCTTCGATGGCCAGACGATCTAGCTCTCGGATTTCTTCTCTAGTTATACAAGGATACATGCTATCACAAATTTTGTGGTAAATCATATTTTTCTACTATTTGACTAAAACACTTCTTCTACTATTTCTGTATCTCTTGGAACTAAAACAATGTAGTCTTTTTGAGAAATTCCTAAAGGCCATAAACCTAAAGAAAAAATTTCCATAAGAGGAGAAAAAGGATTCCGATATTTTTTTAGTAGATCCAGCTCTCTTTCAGAAACTAGCCAACAAAGATGCCATAGGGAAATTTTGACTGCTTCTTCGACAGCAACATCCACAATATCGCTTTCCGTAATGAAGGTATTTTTATAGCTAAGCTTGGGTATTGTTGTTGTAGCTCTTATGTTAAGATCAGCAGCGTCTATGGCAGCGTTTTTTATAATATCTCTGAGAAGATTTTCTTTTTCTCTCAGAAAAATATCCAGTTTCTGAAGTTTCCCTGCTTCCAGGTTTAATATTCTAAGAATTTGCAGACAATTGTCAATAAAGATTTGCAAAAGAGAATTTTTTGCTTGTGTTTTTTTTTGTATTATACTTCCTGCTGGTTCGCCTGGCCATATTTTCAAAAGCTGGCAGGGAGAAATACGAGAACATCCGAAAGGCTTAAGTCGTTCCTGGTGTTCTTGAACCAGATCGTGTACAAATTTTTTCACAATTTTTTTTTGGGGGAGAAACCAGGAATATGTTGAAATACTATGATATTCAAACGTTTTTTGTGACATTATGTTTATTTCGCTCTTTTTCTTTTGATAGCGACCATAGTAATATCATCGAATTGTTCAAAATTTCCGATGAATTCCTGAATTTTCTGAAAAATGGTCTTGAGAATTTCCTTGCAGGACAAATGAGCATACTCTGCTGTAAGTTCTACGAGCTTTTCTAGGGTGAACATTTCTCCTTTGGCATTCATGGCCTCTGTAGCACCGTCCGTAAACAGGAAGATGACATCATCATGATCTATGAGCAATTCATTTTCTTTCATGTGAGGGCTGACAACATTATGCTTCAGGCCAAGAACTACACCGCCTGCCTTGAATACTTCACAAGTTTTTTGTTTTGCAATATAGTGTATGATATGCTCATGTCCTGCTGAAGTAAATCGAAATCTTTTGGCTTTAGCGTCCCATAGCATAAGCAAAACACTCATAAACTTTCCAGTTCCCCAAATATCTCTTTCCAAAAGCCTTGCAACTAAATCTAAAATTTGGTGAGGAGAGTCATAAAAAGGAATCAAGGCACGTACAAAAGATCGCACTTCGCTCATGATAAGACCAGCGGCGACTCCCTTTCCTGCAACATCTCCGATGCTTACAAAAATATCGTCGGTTATCTGGTTATCTCTGGTTTCCCTATTGATAAAATCGTAGTAATCGCCTCCAATTTCCTTAGCACTGTGCATCATTCCATATAGTTCTATATCGTTGCTTTCTGGAATAAACTTTGGCAAAAGACTTTCCTGGATATTTTTTCCAATTTTCAATTCCTGCTCGCGCATCTTTTGCTCTTCTCTTTCTGCCTGTATTCTCAAATTTTCGAAAGCGTAAGCTGCCTGGCTTGTAAAGAGCTCCAAAATTTCCGTATCGCGAGCCTCGTATGTCAGTTCATCGATAAAAAGAAGTCCTAGCGGCATTTCTCCAACAGATAGAGGGACAAGGCAACCTTTGTCCCAACTTTGCGGGTTATCCAAAATTCTCAAATGCCTTTGTTTATCGTCTTCACTCCGAATCTGATATTTTCCTAATCCAGCCATGAATTCCATCTTATTATTGTTTCTCATAGCCAGAAAGGCATGAGGGCTGTTTGTGATTTCAGAAGCTTCTTTGACAACACTCTGGCAAAGTTCATTGTAGTCTTGCTGCCGAAAAAGCTTTGGAGTAACGACAAGAAGCCTTTGTACTTTCTCTTTGCTTTCCTTGATTTTTTCCATGGCCAGGCTTTGTTCTTCTCTTAGATTCCAGGAAACTATGAGGTTGCAGGCTGTTTGTAAAAGCTCTTCTTTTGTAAAAGGCTTTTTGATGTACAACCATTCATCCTGGGAATCGAAAATACTACGAAGCTGGTTTACTCCCTGGTCTGTCGTTTCGGTAACGACTGCACAGAGCAAAGAAGGAAAAATACGTTTTACTTCACGAATGCAATCCACTCCACTGATTTCCCCTGTGATTCCAATATCGAAAAATCCAACGGCAATTTCCATCTCTTTGTTTTTTGCTTCCAGAGAAGTTCTTATAGCAGATTTGCCCGACATAGCAGGAAAAACGCTATAGCTTGTTTCCAGCATAGGGTGTCCACCAGGAATTCTTTTGTACTTTTGCGTAATGGAAGCAACCTTATGAGCAGAGGAAGTAAGTACATCCTGGTACAACTTAAGTGTATCTTCTTGAGCATCTACACAAAGTATGTTCAGATTCCAGGTATGTTCAGAGGTTAGCATTCGTCGTGCCTTTCAAAATAGGTTAAGATAATTTGTCTGAATGATTTTAACATGACTGGAAAAAAGGGTCAAGAAAAAGTTCATAAAAAATATCTTTGGATCTTCTCTTGATTTATAAGTTTTTTTTTGAGAAAATAGATTCCTTACGTTAAAAGATCTAAAATTTTGACCAATACAAAAAACAGTAACGAAAGGAGTGATTGCATGAAACAATACCTCTTTTTTCTCATGGCTCTCTGCCTGGCATTTTCTTTTTCTGTAAAGGCGGAAACTTTAAATCTGCTGTCGCTTGGTAACTTTTTGCCAGGAGACAACAATTATGGATGGAATCCTTCTGGATTTGTGGATGGCAATCCCTCTACCTATGGTTTGGACAGAGGACACTATCCTAATGACGGAAATCCACCTTACACTTTTCGCTATCAGTTTCTCAGTGCCCAAAAAGTAGATATTTTGAAGGTTTATTATTTGGGGGATGACGACGAAGATCCAATAAATGTGAATATTTATACCACAGGCTCAACGATCTACAATCAATTTCATTGCCCTACAAACGAATGGCGAACCTATACAGTCAATAGCTTTGTGACTTATATCGATTTTATTGGACCTGTAGGAGGAAGATTTTCCGTGGGAGAAGTAGAAATGCAAACGACCACAAGCGTTCCTGAAGCTTCTTCCTGGGTATTCCTATCCTTAGCCTGTATGTTGCTTATAGCATACAGAAGAATCTAGCAAAGGATTTTTTGTTCCATCATGGATAGCTCTAAAATTTCTTTTGTATCGCTTTTTATCCTTGCGGAATGGGAGATACCTATGCCTGGTATCCATAGAGGATGATTCTGGCTGTCCGTAACCAGAATTATCCTTTGTCTCATAGCTACAGGGACTTTTAAATCGTTGAGTATTCTTGCAACTTTTTTCTTCCCTGGGGCACCTAAAAGCTGTACACTATCTTCAGTATGAACAAATCTAACCACAAGAGGCAATGCTAATCCATCCAGAGAAATCGCCACAGAAAGCGGATGAGAATGCTTTTGATGATAAGCAAGATCAAAACCTTGAGCAATCCTAATTCTGGCCTCCAGAAAAGCATAGTCACTGCACGCTATTTTTCCTGGCACAGTCCATATTCCAGGCAGATGCGAATTAGGCGCAAAAGGTAAAATAAAAGATATAGAACCAGGAGTCTTATAAGCCTGTATACCTTGAGGCATTTCCGCAACACCATTTGGTTCATTCACCAGACGTGCGATTCTTTGATAATGGGAGCCACGCAGGTTTACAGTTACACCAAGAGATTGCAGAATCTTAAAAAGAAGATAGGGTATTATCGCAACAGGCATTTTTTTTAACGCATTCGCTGGAATTGTTTTAGCACACTCCTTTCCTTCCAGTAAAGGGAAAAAACGACTTAGATACGGCCTTTCAAAGCAAGGATTTTGGACGTTTTCCTTAAAAAAACATTCTGCCTGCTGGCTCATATACTCTGTGTTTTCTCTGGCATACTGCGCCAACGAAAGAATGCTTTCTTTAATTTGGGAATACCCTTCTTGCTCTAAAAAAGGCAGGATTCTGTGCCGTATCCGATTGCGAGTAAAGCGAATATCAGAATTCGAAGCATCTTCACACCAGCCCAAGCCTTTTTCCCGCAAATACGAAAGTATCTGGGACTTATCCAGGCACAACAAAGGACGAACCAGCCGAAGAGAAGATCCTGGAAATAAAGCTCTATCGACAGGCATGCCGCAAAGACCAGGGATTCCTGTGCCTTTAAAAAAATGAAGCAAAACGGTTTCTACCTGATCGTCCGAATGATGGGCTACTGCTATTTTAGAGGCATGAAATTTTTGTGCTACTTCCGCTAAAAATGCATAACGAACCTCTCTGGCCTTTTCTTCCAGACCAGCCTTAGATTCTTTTCCTAATTCCACACGGCGAGAGAAAAAAGCCATTCCATATTTTTTAGCCAGAGCCTCTACAAATTTGACTTCCTGTTGGCTTTCCTCTCGTATACCATGATCCAGGCAGGCCACCGCGATTTCCAAAGGGATTTCTTGGGACAAACAATAGAGCAAGTCCAGAAGCGCGACAGAATCGGCTCCTCCAGAAACGCCCGCAATCATTTTATCCTGGTTTTCAAAAATACTATGCTTTTTTATAAACTGTAAAAACAGAGAATAAATATCCAAAATGGATTCCTTAGTAACGAGAATTCAATAACTTCCCCATTTTTAACTTCTATAACACAATCGGCATACATGAAAAGAAGCCTGTGCATGCTAAGCTGTGCTATGTAATAGCACGGCTTCAGCCTGAGGGAAAGAACTAACTTTTTTTATTGCTCTTATAATCTTTATCATCGAAATGGATAAGTTATTTAATCCTGATTCCTTACTTCTTATAGTTAGATTTTTTTGGGTATAACATTTTTTTTATAAAATCCTGCTCTTTGGAAACCAGGCCTGATACATGACACAAAAGGCATTTGCCTGTTTTTTGGTGTTCTATTGTTGGTTTTGTGGAAAAAATTTTCTCTATTCCAGGTCTGGATTGCTTATGCCATATTTTTTCAGGCCTATGGCACTTAAAGCATCGGTTTAATTCTTGGATTGGGTCGACTGGTTTTGTATGGTCATGGCATATCTTGCAATCCTGGTTGGCCGTGATTTTTTTGTTAGAGCCTATTGTATGACAGGAAAGGCACTGTTTTTCTGTTTTGGTATGGTCTTTGTGGTGGAACAAAGGACGTGAAAGAAAAATGGTACTTTCCACATACATAAGTTTCTGATCTTGATGACACTTATCGCAAATCGATTTTTGCGAGAATGTCTTCAGGGTATGGCTCTGGCTATTTTCTATATTTTCATGGCAGGAGAGACATTGCTCTTTTGCTTCCTGGGGTGAAATCGTATTGCTTATATGATTGGAATGAAGGAACTCTTTTTGTTTTATCTTTGGTTCTCTTTCAATACCGCGTAAATGGCATTTCTGACATTGCTCTTCTATTTTATGATGAGAAAAATTTTGCAAGGAATGCAAAGTGATTGTTCCTGTTCTTGTCCTGCTCACAGGTACAGCAAGAAGCGTTTTTCCAGGTGCTTTCGGATTATGGCATTTCCAGCATGTTTCCAGGCTACCATGATTCTGTACTTTCCAATCAGGATGGCAGGAAAGACATTTTTCATAAATACTTGCGTGTTCTGTTTTAAAGCCCATTTCCCCAGATTTTTTTTCTTTATGGCATATATCGCATGACTGCCCTTGTGTAAGATGCTCTTCATGCCGAAAAAAGAAGGTATCCTTTTTTTCTTTGTTTTCTATACTCCATATTCTGGAAGAATTTTTTTTTGTATGGCATACAGTGCATTTTTCCCATAAAATAAAATCAGCAGAATGCTTTTGCAAAAGATTTCCATGACATTCCAGGCATTTTTCCTTCGGGCTTTTCTGGGTATCAGAAATATGGGAAGAATGGAGGAACGATACTGGGCTTTTGATTGCAATTTTTTCTTTTATATGACATAAATTGCAGTTTTGCTCCTGGTATCGTGCTAAGGAAGTATCATGCTCTCTGTGGCATGGTATGCAGGTTTCAAAAGGAACCGCAGCCATATCTCTTTCTTGTGAAAAAGAATGGCAGTCCGTGCAAGATTCCCCTTTTTTGAGATGGGGTATGTGGTTAAAGGAAGCAAAAAATACAGGACGTTTTTTTCTGCCGATTTCTATGTCTATTGTTTTTTCTTCAATATGGCAGAGAAAGCAAGAGAAAAGAATACTATAGCCCCCTGAGCTTTGCGCTCTATGGCATTGCAGGCATTCCTGATTTTTGCCTGAAGTCAGATGAGAACTATGCTGAAAGCAAGGATTGCCTTGCGAACACAGAATTGGATTCACAGGCACCTTTTTTTCTGGCCTGGTGGAATTTGCCTGTAAAGAAATTGTATCTGTGCAGGAAAGGCATAGCAGACATAGAATCGAAATAATCAGCTTCCTCATTGTAGTCTGCCATTTCTCTTCCTGAAAAATTTTTTATTTTTTTGTAGATGAGATGTTGTATAAGTCTTTTCACCATCAGAAGAATGCCCTTGTAGTGCATTATAGATGGCAGCTTTGATTTGCTTACAAGAATGGCTTGCCCCTGTCACGCTATCTACTTTTATGCTTTGTGCTTTCAATATTCTCTCAGGTAAATGTTTAAAGGCCTCCTGCCCAAAAGTAGAAGCATGTCCAATAGAAATGGTTTTGATGGCAACTATTTTTTTTTCTTTGACCTCGATTTGCATTACGACCTTTTTTCCTATGTTATTGCTTTTTCCTGTATATAAGCCATCTGCCATTTCTGAGAGGTCAATCGGTGGAAAGCTATCTCCTTCCCAGCTCAAGAGTCCAATCATGCCCAAATAGCCAGAATGAATCATTCCATAAATAAAAAGCATAATGGAAAAAGTATATATACATCCCTTCCCTGGCTTACGGTTTCTCATTCGTATAGGCTGTAACCAGAGAAAACCAGCAAATCCCCAAAGAAGGGCTGTACTCATTGGAACAAAAGGGCAAAGCGCATTATATCCTAAAAGACTGGAATGCAATACATGATGATTAGGAAATAATGTTGCCAGCCCACTCAAAAAAGCACAAAGAGCCAGACTGTTTCGTAGAGTTTTATTTTTTTTTAGAATCGTCATATGTGCTTCTTTTTCTATAAAGAATCAGAGCCAGTGTCCACATCCCCATATAGCAGAGGCAATAGCGAATATGGTAATACTATAGCGGAGCCAATCCTTCATGGTTGCTGGTTTGCCATTCACTGTATCACCATGAAAATGTTTTATATCAATATAGCGAACAGCGACTAAGGCAGCTACAGTTGCCCAGTATAGTATATCCACATAAGAAAACAGGGCGCGATCTCTAAGGATGAGAAGAAAGAAAATTACAAGAAGTAGATTACCAAACATCATCCAGAAAAGGCGAACAAAACACCCGCTTAAGGGTGTTTCCTGCGTTGGATTTTGGTCTGTCATGTCATCTTCCTTGAAAGAAAGTTACACTTGATTTACAAGATGGCGGCCCGACCATCCAACATCCTGTGATAGAATAAAGTCTATCACACCCTTTTTTAAAAAAAGATTTCTTTTTCCTTAGCCTTATGGTATCATATTTGATCATCTTTGCAAGAAAAATTCTTTGAAATAAAAACACAATCCTCTGAACGAACCCAGAGAGCGGGGTTTTCTGGCTGAAACAAAAAGGCGATCTATGAAAAAATATATTCTTTGCTTTTTCCCACCAATGATAGTATTTTTTTTCTTTTCCCTGCTTTTATTTCTGATTTTACCTGGTTTTTCTAATCCCATTTTATTTGTAAGATTTCACACCTTTTTGATGGTTTATGCTGCTTTTTTCTGGATAATGGCTTGCGCCTGTCAATCTTATAGTGTTTTAATTGCAGGAATAGCGGGCATTTCAGGAGGGATTTGTCTGGATTATTGTCTTATCGGCAGATGGGCTGGATGGGATTCGAATATCATGCCAAGCTTTCTTTCCCTGTGGTCTTTCCTGGTTGCCTATCTTTTTTTTCTTAGTATGCTAAAGTCGTTCTTGAAACAATTTTTTCCTTGCCATTTATTGCTATTTCTTCTTTTCTTTTCGTTTTCTTTTGGAAATATATTTTTTATAAAAAATGCGGGGGAAACTTTTTCTGGGCTGGTTCTCTATCTGAATCCTATTGTCCTGGTAAGCCTTTTTTTTCCTGGTTACGATTACATACGAGGAAAATTTTTTTATGAAGTCTACCCTATCGCATCGTATCTCGGTGTTTTTCGCTATCCTGATTTTCGGATAGCTTGTATCGTTTATCTAATGGCTGGATCTTGTTTAAAATATCTTCATACTTTTTTTCCAAAACAGGCTAAACAATGATATCAAAATATATTTTTTTTCTATTTATCTGCCTTTTGATCTCCTGCTCTACAAAACCTAAGTCTACATTGCCTCCTTTACAACTTTCTTCTGGAATCATTCAATTCTATGATATAGAAGAAAAAAATTATATAAAAAATCCAGAAGGGGCATGGCTTTTTGCTATCCGACTTGCAGAAAAATTTTATGAACAAGGAGAGAAAAAATTAGAAAATTGTACGAATCTATTTTATGATATGTTGTTACAAGAAAATACTCCCTATCTTTTACCCATTGTAGCAACCCAGGAACAGAAAACTTCCTTGTTGGAAAAACGGGTTCAGGAATCCTATTTCCAAAAATATAGGCTTACAGAGCGAGAGGCGAAAGAAACCCAAAAAATAGGGAAAGACATTGTGAGAGCAGAATACTATTATTTGTATGCTGAACTTACTATTGCAGAAATAAAACAGACACTTTCCCAGGCGATTGCCAGGAAAAAATTTTCTTCTAAGTATCGCATCAAATCTATAGAAGCCTTGCCCGAAATTGCAAAAATAGCAAAAGAGAGAGCCAGGGCAGAAATTCTGAAAACTCTTTACAAGCAATTGATGATTACCAACCATCAACTTTCTATTCTCTCATGGGAAACGATTTATGATGAGGACAGGAAGAACAATATTATATCAATGAAGCAAGAGTAAAAAAATATAGACAAATTACCAGGGGCGTTGCCCCTGGCTATTATATTTCGCCCCTTCGGGGCTAAGATTTGGAATATAGCTTAAAGTGCATTTATCACTAAAACTATAATTTCCTATACAGCAAGTTAGCCTCCTTCGGAGGCAATTTTTCCCATGCGTAAGCTGTAATCTTATCTTAATTCGTGTTCTTCGTGGTGAAAAATATTGGTTACACTGAAGTCTCTGCTTGAGCGCAATACCAGTTACGCCCATCTTAATCCTTATCGGTCGAGCATCAAAAATTTTTGACATTACATTACATGACTTTAGTCACTTACGAGTGAATCTCGTGTAAAGGTGTAAAGATTTTTCACGGACGGAAAGAAAAATATTGAAATCACGAATGATACCATTCGTGCCATTCGGTCATTCGTGAAATTTGTCATAAAATGCTTTTCCTGTTTATCCGGGTTATGTATCTCTATTTTCCAATTTTGTATCGGTGCTACGAAGTCTTTTGCTAAGGCTTTTTGCCATATTTCTATAAACAATGAGGCCTAGCTCTGGATCGCGGATGATGAGTGATTCGAAATCTTTTGCTTTAATCAACGCCAGCCTGGAATCTCTACGGCAACGCACAGAGGCGGAACGGGGCAAGTCTTCAATCAAGGCCATCTCTCCTACTGTTTCTCCTTTGCCCAATATGGCGATGGTACGATCTAATTTTTCTGTGATAATTTCTATTTCTCCATCCAGCACAATAAACAAAGTGCGATCTTTTTCTCCTGTCCGAAAAACCCATTCACCATGGGCATACGGAACCTCTTTGCAAACAGAGCAAAGATATCCTATCTGTACATCTGTCATGCCCTGGAAAAGAACAACCTGCCTGGAAATTTCGTCAATTTCCACCCCACGCGCTTGTTTTATCAACAAATCTTCGACCACTTTTTTGATGGGTAAGGCTTCATCTATCAATTTCGCCTGGTCTAGTCTCAAGGGGATGAAAAGCTTAACCATCTTGATCACATCCAATCTTTCTCCATCTGCATACACCATGGATGGGCAGTAGGCGACAGGAGCAAATCCTAGATGACATAGAGTGCGTTGCATTCTTGGCGAATGTGCGTTGACATCAAATTGGATATAAGCAGGGCTATATGTTTTCTCTATATACTGAAGTCCCATTTCTATGATCGCGCCTTTTGTGTTAGCCTCAGCAGAAATAACCTCAAAAACCTTTATCTTTAAATCTATTTCATCCCAAACATAGCCAAGTCCGCCAACAATGGACTTCCCTCGATAGAGTACCAGATATTGCCCTGCATGAGATTTTAATTTGAGAAAGCCGTATTCCAGCTTGCAGTTTCCAAAAATATCGGGAAATTCGCGATTCCCTCGGCTCAATCTCAATAGGCGATATATCTGATCGTTATCTAAAGGGGCAAGATGCACATCTGGATCTCTTGTCACTGGATAAGGCTCAACTATGCTTTCTACGATGAGATCATCTTCTATCCCGCAGTTATGAAGAGCTAAAGAACCTAGTGCATGTATCTCTGGAATGACTCTTGGATTATTTTTACGAAGCTTATAAGCATTACCCATCAAACGACAAACAAAAAGCATACTTTCACGGACACTTCCTAAACGATAAGGATGTGGCTCGATACCGACTATGCCAAAGCCAGCGCGTTTTAATATTTTTTGAGCACCTGTATGGGCGGTACGGCATTCCCCAAATCCAAAGTCGATATAAGGAGAAGAAGCTTCAAGCAATGCATCGAAAAGTTTGCTGCCTAAATTCAAATTTCGTGCCTCTGGGTGAACTACAAGCCTGCCAAATTCTCCAATCAGATCATTATAACCTCCAGAGTCTAGCATCACAGCAGCAGAACCAAGAATTTTACCTTCTTCGGTTTGCGCGACAAACCATCTGATATTTTCATTGAATACACCTTTTTTGATCCAGCTAGCATCATAAAATTCTTTAAAAGGGAAATCATCACCATAAACTACTTTATATAATTCAATTACATTCTCTATATCATTTTCCTGAATCAGTCGAATCATGACCATATTTTTCTCCTTTTTGAAAATTAATTATTCTTCATAAACCACTAGCTCTGCTAGTGGTCCTAAAAAATGCTTCTA
>CALKWO010000402.1 GCA_938003875.1 uncultured bacterium | reverse complement strand
TCGTTATCTTTATCATTCTCATTATCGAAATAACAGTATTTATTTGTGTTTCTCTTGATAAAGATAACGATAAGGATAAAGATAACGAATCGATTATGATGATTAAATTGTCAATCGAACCCTACATCATTTTGGACCGATGCCTAAAATTTCGAAATTTATAAAAATTATCTGTGTCTATTTGTGTTCATCTATGGTTCAAATTTTTTTTGCAACAGCAAGATACTGAATCTTCCACTTTGGGGAAAAAATGGATGCCAAAAAATTTTTTCTATTTTTGTATATTTTAGCCACTATAAGCGGAGCTTTTCTGCTTTTTCAAATACAGCCTGTTATTGCAAAATATATTTTATCCTGGTTTGGCGGGATTCCTTCTGTATGGACAGTCTGTATGCTTTTTTTTCAAATTGTGCTTCTTTTCGGTTATGGTTATGCATACCTTTTGTCCAAATTTTTGAGGCCAGACAGTCAGGCTATGATTCATATTTTGGTTCTTGGGATCGCATGGTTTTGTCTTCCTGTTTCTCCAGAGGCTTATCGTCATTGGGCTACTTCAGACACGCCTACACTGTCTATTCTTTTATTCTTGTCTTTTTCCATAGGCTTTCCCTACTTCATTCTTTCCTCTACATCTCCCTTAATCCAAAGCTGGTTTGCCTTGACCAATCCAGGCCCTTCTCCTTACAGACTGTATGCATTTTCTAACGTTGGTTCTTTGCTCGCTCTTATAACATATCCCTTTTTATTTGAGCCGCTTCTTTTTCTCACCACGCAGACCACTCTATGGTCATGGGGCATGAGGATATTTATCTTGTTTTATATATTCCTTTCTCTTCCTTTGATGAAGAAGGGAAAAGCTATCCCCATTGTCTTAGATTGCAAATCTTCGGGTTCAGGGAATTTTTTTCTTTGGCTAGGTTTTCCATGCCTTTCGGTCATTTTGCTTCTTTCGTTTACAAACAAAATTTGCGAGGAAATTGCGGTAATTCCGTTTCTGTGGATTTTACCATTGTCTCTTTATCTGCTTTCCTTTATCCTTTGCTTTGATAAACCCAAATGGTATTCACGAAGGATTTATGGGATCGCCTTTATAACAATGTCTCTAGGCATCTGCCTGGTTCATTTTTTATTTTCCTATATTTCTCTATTTTTCCAGGTTGTGGTTTATTCTTGTGCTCTTTTTTCTGGATGTATGGCATGTCATGGAGAGCTTGTCCGATTGAAACCTTCCCCTAAGCATCTTACCTTGTTCTATCTGACAATATCGCTAGGTGGTTCTATGGGAGGCATCCTGGTTGCAATTATCGCTCCTTTGTTTTTTATGGACTATTGGGAATTTCCGCTAGGAATTTTAGCTACCTTGCTGCTTCTTTTTGTCGTTTTTTTTCAAGATCCAAATTCGCCCCTTTCTAAAGGCAAGAACCGCAGAGCCTGGGCATTTCTCATTACTGCTTTTGGAATCATTTTTATGGCATTTTACTTTTATCATACCCGCTTTTTACCAAATACATTGCAGAAAATACGCAACTTTTATGGTATAGTGTCTGTGTATGAATTCTCTACTGAAACAGAGCCGTATCATGTGATGCAGCATGGCATTGTAACTCATGGAATTCAAGCCAAAAACTTGCCCTATCGTCTTCAGCCAGCTTCTTATTTTAGCGAAAAAAGCGGGATAGGAAAAGCATTCCATTTTTTGGAAACTAAAAACAATCGGCATATTGGCATTTTGGGCCTAGGCATAGGAAGCCTGGCAGGATATGCCAAAAAGGGAGATCGTTTTCGGTTTTATGAAATCAATCCTGTTGTTCGAGATATTGCTTGTGGGCCTCATTTTACTTATCTGGCAGAAACCAAAGCACAAGTAGAAATCGTGTTAGGGGATGGAAGAATTTCTTTGGAAAAGGAAAAAAATCAACAATTTGACTTGCTCGTTATGGATGCTTTTAGCGGAGGGACAATACCCGTTCATCTCTTGACAAAAGAAGCCTTTGAAATTTATTTTCAACATCTCCAAGAAGATGGAATCATTGCCATCAATATTTCCAACCGCCATTTCGATTTTATGCCTGTCGTCTATTCCATAGCTCTACACTTTAAAAAGGAATGTATCTTTATAGAAGATATTCCATCCACATATTCACAAAATACTCTCTTGAAGCATTCTCTATGGTGTCTTATACATAAAAACAGACATTTTTCAGAAAAATTGTCTGCCCAAAAAATCAAGAAAAACTTTCTGGAAAGGAGTTTCCCGATTTGGACAGACAACTATGTTTCGTTGCTAAAAATTTTGAAGTGAAAATTTTCAATACAAGAAAATTCACTGCAGAGACGCTGAAAACTCAGAGTAATGCAGAAAAAATAACTCTTCTCTGCGCACTCTGCGTCTCTGCGGTTATGTATTTCTGTATGCAATCGAGAAGGGCTGTAGTAGGCCGATCTATGTTCGTATCAAAAAATCTGCATCGCTTTTGACTGCTATTCTGATGGGGAAAAAAGTTACTAAAATACAGAAAAGAAGCCCAAAGACAAAGACAATCGTCAGAAAAGAGGGCGAAAGAATATACCATGTTGTATCTGGTAAAACGAATTCTTTTTGAATGAAATAGCTAGTCTGGATCCCTGCCCAACTTCCTATAATGGATCCAAAGAAAGTAGACAATGCACTGATAAGAATCGCTTCCAGGAAAAAAATCCTATATACCAGGAAATGAGATGCACCACAGGCATTCAAGATTCCTATCTCTTTTAGTTTACGAAGAATGAGTGCCTGGAAGGTCGAGAAGAGGATTACCCCAGAAAAAAAGAACATCACGATGCAAATACCACCTGCTGAAGCCATAAAAAAGATTTCTTGCTGCTTGTAATCTTTCAGATAATCTTCCAGGGCACAATCTGCTTTCAGGCCAAGAGAGCGGACGTTATGAATCAAAGGAAGGATATCGTTCCTGGTTTTGGCATAAAGAGTAATATGAGAAGGCGCAGGAGAAATAATCCCTTGCTCTAAAGGGTTATTGCTAGAAGGTTTTTGGGAGAATTCAGGAAACAAAGGCTGTTTATTGCGGTCTAGCAAATAGGGGCGGAATTCATTCTTCCAACTATAGCCAAAAATAGCATAGCAATCCTTGGTAATAAAGTACCTTCCATTTTCACTTTCTGCCAGAATGCCAACCAAAGGCAAAGAGATTTTCAAAGGAATGGAGGTTACCTTGTCTTCTCTTGCCATGATCTGGAGATGGGTGGGAAATACTATATTTTTCCATGTATCGGGTTTATCAGGAGAGGCAGCAGCAGGCAAATATCCCAGTTGTTTTAGTACTACAAAAGGGGCGATTATACCTGCTTCATCATAGAGTGTCCCCAATTCCTGTTTGCTCTTGAATGCAATGGGCTTTTGGGTACGAAAGTCTCGGAAAGTCCCTATTAAAGGGTCTTGCATGTCGATGGTCCGTCCTGCTATCCCATCATACAAACGCCCTTGTTTATCGTAGAAAAGAAAAATCGTGGGTGTCCACCAGGCCGCAGCAGCAACCTCTTTCATCTCGGCTATTTTCTCTCTTGTATCGTTAGAAATAGTTCTTTCTTCATGGGAAGAAACTTCTACGCTCAATCCGAGTTTGTCCATCATTTTCTCGCCATTTTCTTGAAAAGCAAAAAAAGCACCAGCGAGTAGCACAAGAACAGATGTAGATATGCCAATGGCTATCAGATTGATGAGAGTAAAAGGACGATTCGAAGAATGCCAGAGATCGCTCCACACATAATGGAAAATATATCTGTTTTTCATATCTATTCCCTTTTTTCGCAGAAAACTATAGTACTCTGCGCTGGAATCCTTATAGTGCCTGTCGTAGAATCAAACTGCGCCTTCTGGAGATTCTCGTCATGAGATTCTATCAGCACAGAATGGAGTAAAAAAGAACCATTTTTCAGGCTTTCATGAGAAAAGGAAATCTCCTCTCTGGTTGCATTGATAGCACACAAAATTCTTTTGTTCTGGGAATCCAGGATAGCCTCTCCTGACAGATTATCGAGAAGGGCCATGACAATAAGCCCAGGAATCTGATCCTTGCCTTTTTCTGCATTGAGAAAGTGAACACGCTTTTGTATGTCTCTAGCCTCTTGCAATCGGAAAAGGGGGGAGCTTTTGCGTATCTTAAGAAGCTCGCAGAAGCATTCTAACGAATGCTCTATGTCTTTGGGCGTTGCTTTGAGTTCAGGATCGGAAAGCCTCTTTCGCCAGAAATTCCATTCTTCCTGATTCTTTTCCGCTATGGGAAGCCCTATGCCCCAGTTGTTGCTTTGATAGCTAAAATCCAGACGGTTGAAATAATCCCCAGAATTATAGCTATCTCTGTCGCCCGACTTGGATCGCAAAATTTCATCCCCAGCATGGAAGAGCGGTATGCCCTGGCCTAGAGCGACTATCGAAAGAGCAATATGACTCATCCGAACGCGTTCTTGAACACTAGCAGTCTCTGGATTCCTGCCTTTTGTATGAAAGGCAGCTTTTGCCTGGATATTATCCCATAGCGTGTGATTGTCATGAACGGACACATAGTTGATACATTCCACAGGGCTTGCTGTGTATCCTGCACCTGGCCTGCCTTTGTAATGAACATCTTTTCCAGGAATCCATTTTCCCTCTGAACTCGTAAAATGGTATTCTCGCAGGTTACCTGCCATCCCGATTCGTATATTGTCCATAAGGTTTAAGAGAATTCCCTTCTGTACTTCCTTATCTCTTGATGTTTCTTTATCTTCAGTCACATCATTGAAATCATAGTAAAGCCCATTGCAAAAGCCCTGAATCGAGAGAAAGCAGAAAGGATTTCCTCCTCGGACAGCATCCCGAAGACGATCATTGAAACTCCCTACTCCTAGCCTGTATGTATTTTGCTGGTGACAGGCTTCTCCTGGAATCATGGCATTCAGAGAGCCAAATTCCCATGCTTCACCATAAAGATACATCTCTTTACCATCCACTCCATCGTCCTTAAAGTTCAAAGCAGAAAGAGCTTCCCGTATTTTGCGCAGATTGGATGTCGTGTGGTGACCCATGAGATCGAAGCGAAATCCATCTACCTTATATTCTCTTGCCCACAGAACCAACGCATCGCACATAAGCTTTTCCATCATAGCATGTTCCGTTGCCAGATCAGGGCAACAAGTAGAGCAAGGGACATTTCCTTCATCATCCAGGCGGTAGTAATATCCAGGAACGATTCTATCCAGAACGGATTTTGCCTCCTGGCCAGCAGCATGAGTATGATTGAAAACAACATCCAGAATCACTCTAAGACCTATACGGTTCAAGCCTTGTACCATTCTGCGAAATTCCGTGATTCTTGCGCTACCATCAGGATTCGTAGAGTAACTTCCTTCTGGTGTCATATAGTGGAAAGGATCATAGCCCCAATTGAAGCCATCCTGGTCTTTGATTTGCGCTATCAGTTTTTGAGGAATTTCGGAATCGGGTTCTATATTTTCAGGAATCACGACAGTATTTTGCTTGCTTCTTTCTTCTTCTATGGTAGCAATATCGAAGCTAGGCAAAAGATGTACATGAGTTATGCCCGAATCGGATAGTTTTTTAAGATGCCTGATGCCTATAGATTCAGGATTATCGAACGCCAGAAAGGTTCCTCTTTCTTCTGCTTTTATTTTGTCATCATATATGCTAAAATCTCGTATATGCAGTTCATAAAGCACAATGTCGGATGCGCATCGAAGAGCAGGCTTTACAAGATCATTCCAGCCCTGTGGCTTGAGATCATTGTCCTTTAAATCCACAATCTGGCTTTTCTTGCTATTGATAGAAAGGCTTATAGAATATGGATCTGTTACCAGATTGCTCTCCACTTGTCCTGTGTTGCGGACAAAGACTTCTACTTCATATAGATAGAACTTCCCCTTCCAGCCACTGTCTCCCCTTGCCTTCCATACACCGCTATCTGGAGAATAAAGCATGGGCAAAGAAATCTCAGGTATATTCTCCTGAGAAGATTTGTATATATGAAGCTTTACAGACAAAGCCGTTGGTGCCCAGAGATGAAAGACAGGCTTTTGCGATTCCCAGAAAATCCCTAGCCTGCCATCATAGCTATACAGATCGTCCAGAATACCTGCCAACTGAACGCTCGTAGCATCCAGCACATCGCCTCTTTCATTTTCCAGAGCCACAACCAGATATTGTTTCAAAAGACCAGGGATTTGTTTATACAAAGAAGATGTGACAAGCCTATCTCTACCATAAAGATAGCTTAAATAAGGAAGTGCTTTGTCTGACAGAGTATCTTTCCCATCACCTGCTGTTCCCTGCCTATCCAGAAGAATGCTGCCTCCCTTATCATCCAGGCGAATGCGCTTGCCTTCCAGACCAATCTTCCCAGAAGGATGATAGTACAACTTCCAGACATACTCTTTTTCTATAGCGACTTTCGGCTTCCAAATCAGAGAATCATGAGAAATCCATCTTGCCCTTGCCTGGCTGATATCCAATACAGAGCCATCTTCTTGCACTATCTTTTTACTCCAGATATTCTTCTCCAATGCGTTCTCCTGAGAAAAGACACAGAAATACCCTAAAAACAATAAAAAGAAAAATTTTTTCCATTGCATAATGATTTCTTTCTGGTTAAAAAAGAAAAATTTTACCATCTTGACAATGTTAAATTACCAGGGATGTTGCCTTTGGTATTATATTCCGCCCCTTCGGGGCTAAGATTGGAATATAGCTTAAAGTGTATTTAGTGTTAAAACTATAATTTTCTATACAGTGAAATACAAGAAACCAGTGGTTTCCATAAGGCTCCTGATATTTTTAGAATCGTTGTTTATTATTTATCCTTCTCTTTTACTTCTGCCATACGTCGGTAATATTCGAGGATTTCGTCCTGGTATTTGCCAGGGAGTTTCATGTTGCGGATGGCATTTATGTATTCTCGGACTCTGGGCGGGAGATCGCCCCAACGTTCGTTGTCATCCTCAGGGGGATTTTTTTTGTCTTTATCTTTTCCCTTGTCTTTATCTTTGTCACTCTCTTTACCTTTATCTTTCTCTTTATCTTTATCACTTTCTTTATCTTGCTTATCTTTATCTTTATCTTTCCCCTGATCTTTAGGTTTTTCTCCTTCTGAAGAAGGCATTTTTTGTTGAGACTGATACTGTTTCGCCATGCGCACAATTTCATCAATGTCTTTGATGACCTGGCCTTGCTTATTTTCTAATTGGTTGAAAAGACGATCCATTTCTTTAATGGTTTTTTGTTGCTTTTTTATATCTTCTAGCATCTTTTCGATTGCGTCAGAAGCTTTTTTTTGTTTTTGTATTTCTTCAAAAAGTTTTTGGAGTTCCTTTTCTACATCTCCTTGCTTAGCACCGCATTCTTGCATAAGTTTTTCCAGCTCTTCAATAGCCTTTTTTTGGTGTTCACGGCAGCGAGAAAGTTCTTCCAAGGCTTTTTGGGCTTCTTCTTGTTTTTGCTGAGCTTGCTGTAAATCCTCCAGGGCTTTTAGCTTTTTTTTCAAGGCATCCAGATTTTTCTCTTCGAGCAATTTTTCCAGATCTTTTTGAACTT
The DNA here is from genome assembly GCA_938003875.1 of uncultured bacterium. Lineage (GTDB taxonomy): Bacteria > Planctomycetota > Uabimicrobiia > Uabimicrobiales > JABWCH01 > JABWCH01. Next base: position 11,169 of record CALKWO010000402.1, on the reverse strand, counting down.
CGCTTTGCTTTTCACCAGAAGAAGAGAGCATTTTGCTCAAACGATAGATGATTTGTTTTTCTTCTTCTTTTGCATTGGCAACTCTTTCTATGGCTTCCTGTATTTTTTTTTCGTTCACCGATGCTTTATCTACAGTGCCTTTGGATAGACTCTGGCCGATCTCTTCCATTTTTTTCTGGACTTCTTTCAGAATATCCAGAGGTTTTTTTTGTGCTTGTTGCCCAGGCATGGGAGGAATAGGTGGCATATCTTCGCCTTCTTCCTGAGCATAGGAATTCACAAATAGACTCATCAAAAGCAATAATAGCATATAGTATTTCATTCTGTACCCCCTTGCTATAAAAGAAAATAAAAAACGTCCCCTATAGGAACGTTTTTTTATTTCTCTTTGTTTGAAGATCACTATTTTTCTTGATAAAGACGAATAGATAAAATAGCCACTTGTTCTTTAGGACGGCTTTGAGCATCTGTTGCCTGGAGGCTGATTTTTTCAGCAATGTCCATACCATGAATGACTTTACCAAAAACAGTATGCTTCCCTGCCAGCCAGGGTGTATCAGCGACATTGATGAAAAACTGAGAACCATTTGTGTTAGGGCCAGAATTGGCCATAGCCAGAGAGCCTTTTACAGGACGATGGGATTTACGGTCTGTGTTGTATTTGTAACCTATTTTTTGGTAATAGTCTTTGAGGCTCATTTTGCTGATTTCCTCAATGACTTCATCTTGTCTTTTGTCCAGGTCTTCCTGCGATTTGATCCCTAATTGCTGGCATATAGGCATGATGACATAAAAATAGAACGCCCTTTGATCTCCTATCATGGGATTGAAGCCCTTTTCTTTATTATAAACGCTCATCTTCCCTAATCCTAAATCATCAGCATTGATTTCATCTTCGAATTTATAGCCTGCATCTCCTGTTCCATTGCCTTTGGGACATCCGCCCTGAATCATAAAATTTTTGATGACGCGATGGAAAATCAGATTGTCATAAAAACATTTGTTGATATTTTCTTTTTTGCCTTCTGCCAGGTCAATAAAATTTTTCACAGTCAGAGGGGCTTCCTTAATGAAAAGTTCTACATAAATATCACCCAGAGATGTTTTGATAAGGCAAACAGGATTTTCTGCATCTTCTTTGTTGAGTACAGGTGCTGTTTCCTGGGCCATTAATAGGGATGATAGCAAGAAAAAAAGAAAGACATAAAAAACTTTCATGTAAAGTTCCTAAAAAAATTTTTTTTGATAAAAAAACAAAAAAACAAATAGCATAAAGGGAAAAATTCATACAATATAAGCTTGCCCGAAGAGAAGGCTATTCCTAAAGGGCAAAGTAACAACAACCAATCTATGGATAATTCTAGTATATCCAGATAAAGGTACCAAAAAAAAACAGGGAAGGTTGTAAAAAAAAAGGCAAGCGGAATATATCTTTCTAAAAAAAGTTTTTGATGGAAAGGCATACAGGATATTCCCAGGTATAAAAACAAAATATAGGATTCCAGAGATAAAAATCTTACCCAAAATATCCCCTCTATAAAAGCAATCGTTAGAGTGAAAGGCAATAGCATAGTAAAAAAATATAACCAAGAGGGCTTTTCTTTGCAAAAAGGATAGAGAAAAAGAATAAAGAGGATTCTCAAGATGCTCCAAAACCTGTAGCCATAAGAAAAAGGAACAGCCAAAAGAATCGCTCCCAAAATCAGGGATAGGGCTAAGATTTTCATAAAAGAGAGGATATTGGTTGAAGGAAAGAAGGCCATTTTTGTCTATTCCTGTAGCATAAGCGGTAAATTTTTTTTTCGAAATGGGGAAGTTATTTAATTCTGCTATATTTTAAGTTTTTACGTTTGAAAAGTCTAGCAAAAACAATAGAGATGAAAATAATTATTTTGATGTTTTTGCTGATTGTAGGAGAGCTTTGCCTGGCTTTGGCAAGATGGGTTATTTCTCAAAATAATCCAGGTAAAACAGGCATCGGTTCAAAATTTCAACGCTACTAGCGGGTCGCTATCGGAATCGGAATCGAAAGGATGATTCATGTGTACCATGTACGGTACACGGAGGGAATCTGTATGGGAATTGATTCCCACCGTGTATCTTGACACAGAGAAGAATATTTTTATGATTTCTTTGCGATAATCAAAACACAAAGACCTATCAAGAGAGCAATCCATGTCCCTGGTTCAGGAACGCTGCTTGGAGGAGCAGGAGCACTGAATACTGTGCTGGCATTGTTAATTTTATAAACGCGGGAAGCATCGACACTGTTCATATAGATTGTATCCGTAGTAGAATCGAAGAAAGTATCTCCCCAATAGGCTCCACTACTGCCACTCAAGCTATAGCTGACAGATGTGTATGTCCCTGTTGCGAAATCAAAGACTTTATCTATAGTATTCGAGTTATAGCTAGTCGATGTAAACATTTTTCCATTGAGCATGATAGCATATCCTAATGTTCCTGCTGTAAAGCTTTTGGTTTCTAAAACATTGAGATCTGTATCCATACGGTTGAGCTGCCAGGAAGTACCCGATGTATTTTTTCCTAAAACATACATGCTGCTTCCATCATAGAACCAGTTTACCGTAGAGTAACCACCCCAGTTGAAAACGTCTGTACTCATATTGGTAAAAGGAAGTTTCGTGGCTTCTCTTGTTCCTGTTGTAAGATCCCATTTCCCTACAGAAACATCGCTAGTACTTGCCCTGGCATAAAGTTTGCCATTATAGGCAACGGCATAGGTATTATAATAGAGACTAGAAAGATTCAGGCTCGAAGATATAGTATTGCTTGCAAAGGCAGAGGCATTGTTATATACGTTCACAACACTATGATTGGTATGATTCGAAGACCCATAGAATTTTCCTGTAATAGGATCCATGGCAAAGCTATAGTGGCCTGTTACCAGACTACTGGCTGTTGTTAAAGTGACTGTAACAGCCTGCGCCATGCTTATTAAAAAAAGTAAAAAAAAGAAAAAGAATAATTTTTTTTTCATCATTCGGGACTCCTTTATAAAAAAAGTTAACAAAAACGGAGAGACATGCAATAATTGCCTGTATTTCAATGATTTGTAGCCGCAGGTTTGTGCCGTATAGAACAAGGCATACATAAAAGACCTAGCCAGCCCAAACCTGCGCCTCTTGCAATAGTTTCTGAGTTGATTGGCAAAAATCTTTCGATTCATTTACCCGTAAATATTAAAAATTTTATCAGATGTGGATTACAAAGCGATCTATTCACTGGCATGTTGGATTTGTAAGGATTTAAAGTATACTCCGCTAGATTTTTTTACAGAAAGCTTGATTTGCTCTATAGGAAAAGAGACTTTGATGGATAGGCTGTGCTGCTTATTTATCATTATTTCCAGAATATTTTGGTATTGAACAGCTTGGAAAAATATTTCATCTGGGTTATGAGAATTGTATTTGCTGGTAAAGGAAAGCAGGTTTTTTCTCTGTCCTGCTTTGTCTTTTTCCACAACATTTACAAATATATTTTTGAGTATTTTGCAATTCATTTCTATTTCAGAGCTATCATTAAGTACGAAATGAACGCCCCATTCTCTCGAATCTACACTCACTGGAAGGATTGTCCCTTCTATTTGCCAGGGACTTTTATCTATTTTCCGTTCTGCGTATCCTGTCCCAAATCCAAAGACTCCTATTCCCTCTTCTGACGCACTCCAACCTGTTTGGTTTTCTTCGATCTTCCATTCTTCCATTCGCTGTTCATACTTTGTATCCGAAAATAAAGAATTGGGAGTTTTCCAGGAAGTAGGTCTTATAGCGGCAGTGATTTTCTCTGGGATTTCTGACTGTTTTGGAAAAATAATTTTTTTTTCTGCTGGTTCTTGAGGAACAGTGTCTATTTTTGGCATGGATACTATGGAAGATGTCCGATTATCAGACATATTGAATAACCAATATAAGCCAGCAACAGAAATGATCCCTAAAAAAACAAAGATGATCATCGCAACCAGAGCTTTTTTCTGATTATGAGTAGAAGGTAAGTCTGGCAATGCAATGGGATTAGCTATAGTGCAGGGTGCTTTGAATTCATTCTCAAATTGTGTGCAAAAGGAAAGAATTTCCTGGTAGCTTTGGGGACGATCTTCCCTATTTTTTTGTATCATAGAATAGATCATTTGCGATAAACCAGGAGAAAGATTGGCTCTGAATTGCTTTATTTCTGGAATATTATTCTCTAACTTTTGCAGAAAAATGGCATGTATTCCATTCTGAGGAAAAGCATTTTTGCCAGTGAGCATATAGTATAAAACACATCCGAGGCTATAAATATCTCCTCTGTAGTCTAATGTATTTATACTTTCGAATTGCTCAGGTGCCATATAGGCTGGAGTCCCCATAATTTGCCCTTCCTTAGTAACCTGAGCTTCCTCTTTCATGCTATTAATTTTTGCTAAACCCATATCTACCAGCTTTACGTTATAGGGAAAATCTTCACTAACCTTGTCAATAGAAGACTTGCGAATATCATAGGGTTGAAGTAAAATATTTTCTGGTTTAATATCTCTATGGATTATTTCCATGGTATAGGCATGATCCAAGGCCATAGCTAAAGATTTCAGCACTCCTATAGCCTGGTTTTCTGTAAGAACTCCATTTTTCTGTATATACTTTTCTAAATCCATTCCTTCTATAAATTCCATCACCAGATAGCATTTGCCATCGGGGAGCCATCCAGCATGATGGCAAGATACTATATTAGGATGGGATAAAGATGCCAGGAGTTTTGCCTCCCTTTTAAATCGAGACAGAAAGTTTTCTACATTAGTACATTGGTTCAAGGAAATCACTTTAACAGCTACAATTCTATCTAAATATATCTGCCTTCCCATGTATACAACGCCCATGCCTCCCTGACCAATCTTCTTTTTTATCTCAATTTCTGGTATTTGTGGATAGTTTTTTTCTGAAGAAATTTCTGCTATCCAATCACAGGAAAAAGTTTTTTCATTATCGGAAAAATTAGAGAGACTATCCATATAGAATTGCTTTCTTTATTTCTTCTTGCAACATTTTTTTCTCACTGTGTTCTATCTTATGAATTAAAGACTGAGATGTTTATCGATCTATTGAATTTTTTCTATCTCTTGTAGAAGAATAGGTACATTAGGGCGATCTGTAGGATTTTGGCCAATATAAGCATAGCGTATAATCCCATTTTTATCTAAAATAATGGATGTAGGTCTCGCTAAACTTGCCTGTAAATTCATGGTGTTTATGAACTCCAGATCTACGTCCATCAAAACAGAAAAAGGAGGTTCATAGCCAGGTTGAAATTTATTTAGTGCTTCTAAAAATTCAGGGACACTCTCCCCTTTCCCAGGGTACATAAGTAAAATTTCTGTATTTTTTGCTCTAAAACTCTCTGCTGTTTGGCTTAAGGCAAGTGTCTGAGAAGAACAGACCAGGCAAATGCTTCCTGCAAAACCTCTCAGTATGACTAAAAGAATGTTCTTTTTTCCTTCATAGTCCTTAATGTCTACTAGCTCTCCATCAGCCCTTAAAAAACGGCCAAAGGATAGTTTTTTGCCTAATAAAGCCTGGTCAGGTTTGTTCTGAGGGGATGTTGTGGATTTAGCGAAACGTTCTGTTGACTTAGCAATATAGGCCTTCTGATTTTCAGACCATTCTTTTGGTGGATGGATTGGTTGAAATATCATAGGTTTTGATGGACTCTTTTCTGGTTGTTTTTGAATAGAAATTTCTTTTTTTTCTTCTATTATAGTTTTTTGTGCAGACACATTCTCTTTGGCTTCCTTCCAGTCTGTAACAGGATAGTCATTTTGTGCTTCTGTTTTTTGGGTTTCTATTTTTATATCTTTATTTTCTGGAATAGAAGATAAATTTTGCGTATTATCGCTTATAACTTGCTTTTGATTTTGCTCTTTTTGGATATATTCTACATTTTTATAATCATTTTTCGCTGTACAAGAAAGCAGGAGAGATGCTATGATGACAAAAAATCTCATGATTTATCCTTTCTTACTTTACTTCGACAATGTTTCATTTTTTTTCGAATTTACTTAGCAAGAAAAAACTATTTATTTTTTTTATTTTTTATAAATTTTATATTTTCCTATAACTCTGTGCTTTTTAAAACCACATATCTTATATGCAATGCAATATTCATGAAGATAATTATATCATAGTGTATCACAAAAAACAACCAGGTGTTCTTTATACTGAAAATTATTTTTCTTTATCATCAAGTATCACGGCCCAGGGCTTCTTGTAAGGTTGTTTTATTGTATGGCTCAGCATGCCGTCAGTGTTAACCTAAGAAAATAATTTACCACAGAGACACACAGGGCACTCAGGCCACAGAGAGGAAAAGAAAAAAACACGAATTAAGATAGATTAAATCATTGCCTGGCTCGCTCCAGTGAAGCATCCTTCCAGGAATAAAAAAAGAGCAAACAAGACACTAGATTTGCTTTGCAAAAAGACAAAGACAATGGCCATGCCCTTCCCAGGACGTTCTCTTTCCGATGCCTGGAAATCAATTTCTGGCAAACCAGGAGTTATATTGTATACATCACAAGTATCTTTCCAGGGTATTCTCTTTCCAAAATTTGTCAAACGAATGGTTATCCCATTTTATTGGCTTTGATCAAATTTTGGACCGATGCCTAACAAGCATTATATGATGAATCGTTCTCATCATATAAAAAAAATTAAGAAAAAATATTTTTTTATAACAACAATTCTTATATATAGTTATATAAAAATATATTCATCATTCCATACTAAACTTGTCCTCATCTCTACTACAATAAACTCATCGATATACATTACCACAAATTTTGTACAAAAATCGGAAAGGGGACAAAATGTTTACAAAAATACCTTCTTTTGCTTTGAGGGGAATCGAGGGCGTTTTGATTGAAGTAGAGGTGGATCTTACCTTCAAAACGCCTAAGTTCATTATAGTTGGTCTTCCTGATGCTGCTATCAAGGAAGCCCAGTTTCGAGTCAAGACAGCCATGAGAAATTCTGGTTATTGTTTTCCTTACCAAAGAATTCTCGTCAATTTGGCTCCTGCTGATATAAAAAAACAAGGTCCTTTATATGATTTGCCCATTACGATTGGCTTGCTTGCTGGAAGCAACCAGATTCCTGTGGAAAGCATTGCAAATACCGCTTTTGCTGGAGAGTTGGCTCTGGATGGCAACATTCGCCCCATAAGAGGGGTGATTTCCATGCTGGAAATTGCATACAAAGCAGGCATAAAAAAAATCGTAGTCCCTCAGGAAAATGCTCATGAAGCATCTCTTCCTGGCCTTTTGGAAGTATATCCTGTGAAAAATCTGCCAGAAGCAGTACAACTGCTGACAGATCAGGAAAAACGAAAACCTTTTATACAGGAAATACCCCAGGAATGCCATGAAAGCAGGATAGACTATCGTGAAGTTGTAGGCCAGGAATACAGCAAACGGGCTATGCTGATAGCTGCCTGTGGGGAACACCATTGCCTCATGATAGGCTCTCCTGGATCGGGTAAGACAATGCTCGCCAGAAGGATTACAACCATTCTGCCCAGACTCAGCCTTGCCAAAGCAATGGAAACCACGAGAATATACAGCATCAGTGGGCTTCTGGCTCCAGAAAAAGGCATTCTCTTTACCCCTCCTTTTCGTTCTCCTCATCATACGATAAGCAGCGCGGGAATGGCAGGAGGCGGAAGCAATCCTAAACCTGGAGAATTGAGCCTTTCTCATAATGGCGTATTGTTTCTGGATGAATTGCCAGAATTCAATCGCACTACTCTGGAAGTATTGCGCCAGCCTATCGAGAGCGGGCAGATTATCATCTCTCGTGCTAAAGAAACAGTATCTTATCCTGCCCGCTTTCTTCTTTTAGCTGCAATGAACCCCTGCCCTTGTGGATACCACGGAGATTCCCTTCATTCCTGCCATTGTGACTGGCATAGCATAGACCGCTATCGCAGAAAAATTTCTGGCCCGCTTTTGGATCGTTTTGATATACAGGTACAGTTCAGCCGAATTGCCTATCAAGATCTTGTTTCCGAGCCAAAGGGCATCGATTCTAAAACCATGTATGACCTTGTCGTAAGAACGCGCTCCATCCAGAAAGAAAGGCTATGCAAGCATAATCTGGAAGCCAATGCGCAAATGCCTCCTGACTTAATTCGCAAGTATTGTTCTTGTAACAGAGAGAGTGAGCAACTTCTTTCCCAGGCAATGAATAAGCGTGGATTCTCCGCACGAGCCTACCACAAGATTCTACGCATGGCAAGAACCATTGCCGATCTGGAACAATCACAAAACATACAGCCTGAACACATCTGTGAAGCTATCCAGTATCGTTGCATGGAAAACATGCCAGTCTATTGAAATAAAGGATATGGTATGTCTCATGAACATTCGCCTTTGGTTTTGGTAGCGTTCTTTTTCCTGAGCGGAATTTTTTTAGGCTGGATTTGTTCTATTTCGACACTTGTCATTTTTCTCTGTATATGTCTATATTCTCTTGTTTTTTTCTTCTCAGGAAAGGCATGGTGTTTTTACCTGGCTATTCTTCTCATGGGAATGTGGAGGACTACTCTGGTTCAGCAAAATCCTATTCCCATGATACAAGAGGAAAAAATTCTGATCAAGGTGCAGGGCGTGATTTCCTCTACACCTTTGCCCTTGCATTGGATACCAGGTGATAAAGAATATGAAAGACTGAGCAAAAATTTTTTTTTGGTGAAAACAGCCCGCATTTTACAAAACGAAGGTTGGCTGGAAACCCAAAAAACAGTCAAAGTGATTTTCCAGGGAAATCCTTATGATCTCAGGCGTGGCTATCTGGTCGAAATATTCGGATGGCTTTCTTCCATCCCCAAACCTTCTAACCCTGGAGAAAGCGATATGCAAGGTTTTTGGAAAGCAAATGGAGTAGACTACCAGATGATTGTTGCAGAGAAAAATATCCAGGTTTTGGAAACAGGGCAGGGATGTCCTGTCCTGAATTTTTTTAGCTATCTTCGCATTCGCTATATAGAAATCTTGCGAGATACTCTGGGAATCAGGGAAGGGAATATGGTCAGTGCCTTGCTGTTAGGTGCGAGAAGGCTTTTAGAAGAAAATACGATGGAAAATTTCCGCAAGACAGGAGTGTTTCATTTGCTTGCTATCTCTGGTGCGCATGTTTCCATCGTTGCCTGGCTTATACATCAGGCATTACTAAGACTGCTTTTGCCTTTTTCCCTTTGTCGAGTGGCTGTATTGCTTGTTTGCCTTGCTTATTCTTTCCTTGCAGATTTACAGACACCTGTTGTTCGCTCGACGATCATGATCTCGGTTCATCTTCTAGCACCCTTGATAGGAAGAAAACCTTGCGTTCTCAATTCTCTTGCCCTTAGTGCTATCCTTATTCTGTGGCTTAATCCTCTGGAGCTGATGCAGCCAGGCTTTTCCCTATCTTTTTGTGCTTGTCTGGCTATTTTCAAACTCTACCTTCCCCTTGCATTTCCTTTAAACCAGGCCCATTCCAAAAAACAAAACTTCTGGTCTTCTGTGCTGCATTATTTAAGAGAGGCGAACCTGGTTTCCTGGATTGCCTGGCTTGGGACATCTCCTTTGCTGGCTTATCACTTTCATCAAATCACACCCTGGGGGGCTATATTTACTGTCTTTCTTATGCCCCTGGTCACTTTGATCCTTGCTCTTTCGCTTTTGCTTCTGTTTTCCTGCTTAGGCACAGGATGGCCTCTTCTTCTCCTGAGCTTTGCCTTGAGCAAGACAGTCGTTTTTATGGAAAATATGGTAGAGATTTTTGCTCTGTTCCCTTATGTTTGCTTTTCTCTTGTTCCCCCCATGCTGTTTTTTATCCTTTTGTTTTATATATTTTTAATCTTTTTTTGTTTCGATGATTTCAAAAAATATATATATTTCAGTATAATTTTCAGTATGGTATTTGGGTCTGTTTTCTTAAGACCTGTATTCCAAAAAAACTATGAAATGACAGTTTTGAATGTAGGAAACGGAGGAGCTATTTACATCTATCTGCCAGAAGGCAAGCATATTCTCTATGATTGTGGTTCCATGAATAGCCAGGCAGGAAAAAGGATTATCGTCCCTTTTCTTTTGGAAAGGGGTATCTTCCAACTGGACTGTGTGATCCTATCTCACTATGACAGCGATCACTATAACGCCTTTCCTGATGTTCTTTCTTTCTTTCGAGTGAAAAAACTCTATATCAATCAGGCTTTTGCAAGAAATGGACAGAAAATTCTGGAATTAGCCCAGAAATTTTCTGTCCAAATCCATGAGGCAAAAGACAATCATCGAGATAAAGAATTTCCTGGAATTACTTTCCTCTATCCAGGAGAGCATCTCCCCCAAGAAACCTGGCGACAAGACAATGAACACTCCTTGATGTTACTCCTGGAAATCAGGAATCAAAAGGCTCTTCTGACCGCTGACATTGGTTCAAAAGGACTGCAAATCTTTCTACAGAAAAGTCACACTCCTGTGGATATTCTCCAGCTCCCTCATCATGGAAGCTATATCCCAGAACTCGCACCACTACTCCATAAGCTTCAGCCCAAAACACTTTTTATATGCTCTCATGGACGCTTGAACCAGTCAAAAACCCTAAAACTTTGTGAAAAATCCCAGATCCCCCTTTTCCAGACACACAAAGATGGTGCGATTCTGTTTTCTTTTTGCTCAAAAAATATACTTCTCTTCAGGCAGGGATTGTAGCCGCAAGGTTGCGCCGAACAAGTCTACTTCCTGCTTCTTTTGCAATAGACTTGGTCGGGTGACAAAAGTTTTTTGACATTATACTGCGAACAGCTATAAACCTACGTTCCATAGCTTCTAAGAGCAAAATTTTGATTAGGGTTTATCCGTGTTAGGCTATATAAATTTTTAGAGGATAAAATCCCAACTTGACAAAAAAAACAGGGTAGGCTAAAATGGCAAACAAAAAGCAGCAAAAGAGAGTATAGTTAGGAATGAGGAGAAAATATGCCAGAGGATAAAAGGCATCAAACTTTTCTGAAAAGGAAAAACAATGGGAACAGGCATTCACCCCTGGGTAGATTGCGTTTTTAAACGATTGTTCGCTGTGGAAGAAAACAAAGACATGCTTCTTTCCATGATCAATGCAGCACTGGAAGAAGGCA
>CALKWO010000401.1 GCA_938003875.1 uncultured bacterium | reverse complement strand
CTTAATCGTTATCTTTATCGTCTAAATGGGGAACTTATTTAATTCCGATTCCTAATCTTTACTCTGAAAGGTCTATACATACTAGCCCAGTGCAACGCCATGGGAATTGTGTGTAATCGTTTTTTCTACTTCAATTCGATTCAGGCCATTCAAGGCAGCGACGCGATAGGCTTCGGCCATTGTAGGATAGTTGAAAGTCGTATTCACAAAGTACATCAGAGAATTATTCTCTTGTTTCTGCGACATAATCGCCTGACCAATGTGGATAATCTCCGAGGCTTCGTATCCAAAACAATGGATGCCTAGAATCTGCAAAGTTTCTCTATGGAATAGAATTTTGAGCATGCCAGTGGTTCTGCCAGTGATTTGCGCTCTGGCAAGATGCTTAAAAAAAGAATGACCGACTTCATAGGGAATTTTTTTCTCTGTAAGCTCTTTTTCCGTAAGCCCGACAGAACTAATTTCAGGAATCGTGTATATTCCTGTTGGGATGTCTGCTGTTTTCAATTGCAGGCATTCTCCATAGAGAAGATGCCTTGCTGCAAAACGCCCCTGATCGTAAGCTGCGCTAGCCAGACTGGGAAATCCCACAAGATCACCTGCTGCATAGATATTAGGAACACAGGTACAATAGAATTCATTCACAGGAATCGTGCCTTTTGCATCGCACTTTATGCCTAGCTCTTCGAGTCCTATATTCTGGGAATTTCCTGTCCTTCCCTGCGCCCATAACAAATAATCGCTCCTGATTTGCTTATTGGATTTGAGATAGATCGTTACGCCTTTATCATCGGCTTCTACTCGCTCATATTCTTCATTATGCCTTATCAGAACGCCATTTTCCCGAAGATGGTATGCCAGGGCATCTATGATCTCATCATCCAGAAAAGAAAGAAGTTGTTTACGCGTGTTGATCAGATTGACTTTCGTCCCCAAACCACGGAAAATAGAAGCATACTCGCATCCAATGACTCCTGCTCCGTATATGCTCAAAGAGCGTGGATTATCCACAATTTTTAGCAACTTATCGCTGTCAACGATTCTGGGATGAGAAAAATCCACATCAGGAGGATGGTATGGTCTGGAGCCAGTAGCAAGAATGATAAAATCGGCTTTGTATATCTTTTTCTGGCCTGATGGCGATGTCACTTCAATTTCTTTATTGCTTATCAGGCAGGCTCTGCCGACCAATAGGTCAACAAGATTTCTTGTATAGAATTTTTGCCTGAGTTCTACCTGGTTTTGGATGATCGTTCTTGTCTGTTCTAAAAGCTCCTGGTAGCTTGTGGTTTCCAGGCGATTGCTGTCCAGAAGTATCTGGCTTGCATGCCTTAATGCCTTGCTAGGAATAGTGCCTTTATGAAGGTTGCTGCCCCCGACATAGCAGAAGTCATCGCATATAGCGACTTTCTTTCCTGCTTTAGCACAGGTCATGGCAGCACCTTCTCCCGCAGGGCCTGTGCCTATAATAAAAATATCGTATTGATTTTGCATAAGCTGCCTATGCTTTTGTGCTTTTGCCTAAATGGAATATAGCTCTTTTGACATCCAGAATCATGGTAATGCCTAAGACAACAATAAGAAAATAGTTATAGTATAGAAGAGAACAACAAGGCAAGATGCTTTTTGCCAGAAAGATGCCTAAAGCAATTATGCTTAGTATGCTGATGATCCAGCCTCTGTACGGCAATCTTACAGGACTTAGTCTTTCCAACAAAAATCGCGCACAAAAAGGAATGTTGGTTGCCAGTATCCATGCTCCTGCAACCATGTCTGGCAAGGCTTTCTGCCATCCGAGATAGGCCGCTATGAAAGCAGGTATAACCAGGGGCAAGAATTCCTGTAAATGAGATTTTACACGTAAGACAATTTTTATTGTTGTCACAAAGCATACTAAAATTGTAAAGTATGCTATTCCAGATGCAAAATTGATAGATTCAGGGCCATTGTATTTAAAAAAGGGCATCTTGAATACAAAGACCATGGCACAATACAATGATATAATGAGTATTAAGCCTTCATTGGTTCCTATTTTACCGCTATGAAAGACTCCTGTATGGTGGTGTTCCCATATCGTTCCAAAGAAAGATAGTGCTACAAGGACAAGACATACAAGCAAAAGCCATCCCTCTAAGAAGAGGCAGGATAGAACACCTAGATTCAAAAGCAGTGCATTGATAGAATCAAACCAATGATCCAGAAATTCTCCCAATCTGGAAGATTGTTTGGTATTCCTGGCATGAGGGCCATCTACATTGTCACAGGCCATATATAGAAAAACAAATATCGCTGCTACAAAAAAAGCCCATTGCATTTCTTGATATATAGCAAGCCACATAAAAAATGTGCTTATGAACATAAAAACAATACCGAACACGGTAATTGTGTTAGGTTTAAGTTTAGCAGGAAGAAGTTTGACTATAGGAGTCCAGATCCATTTTAAAAGAAAATCTTGTGTGAGCGATTGTTCATCCAGATGATATTTATATTCTTCGGCCATACACCTGCCTTTCAAAAATTTTTCAACAAAGGAGCGGTAAAAAATACCAGCGTTCCCAAGATAACAGAAATTAAAGGAAAAATAATCCACCATTTTAAAAGGGTCTTAGTACCAAGAGTTTGTTTTAACAAAGCACCAGTATTTTCGCTCTGAAGCAAACCCTTTAAATTTTCCTGCACTTTTATCTCTTTCAGATCTTTCAAAATTTCCCGAAAAGATTCTTGCCTCGAAGCAGGCTCTTTTTGCATCGCCTTTTCTATGAATTTTACCAAACTTTCAGGAACATCCTTACGATATTCTGATAGAGGCTTAGCCGACTGGTTTAAATGCATATCCACAATTTCGTGGGGTCTGATAGAAGAAAAGGGAACCACTCCTGCCAATATATGATACAAAAAGCAACCAAAAGAATAGATATCTGTTTTGGCAGAAGGAGGCTCTTTAAAAACGATTTGCTCAGGGGCAATGTATTCCAGTGTTCCAAAGATTCCTGTGCTTTTATTGAGATCACTTACAGTGCTTTCGCTCAGAAACCTTGAAACACCAAATTCTGTAATCACAACCCTTTCTTCATGCTCAGGCTGGATGAGAATATTTTTGCTGGTAAGATGGAAGTGCAAAACATCATTGCTATGAGCATAATCCATTCCAGAGGCTACTTGTATAGCGATATCTAAAATTTTAGATACGCTCAAGGGATGATATTTTTTTAAATAATTGCGAGCATTAGAGCTAATATCGATTTTTTCAAAAGAGCAGTACCAGTATTGGTTGCTCATGGAGAAATCCATAAGCATCAATAGATTCCGATGAAAGAGTTTAGAAAGACAAGATATTTGAGAAATGAATATCTTTTGTGCCTGAAGAATGCGATTCTCTTCCGCCCCTAACATTCCAAACGGAAAAACCCAGAGCAGCACTTCTCTTTTCAAGGAAACCTGCTCTGCCAGATACATAGTTCCAGTCTCATCTTCCTGGACTTTCTCTAAAATTTTATAACCACAAAAGATGGCATCTTTATCCAGGGATTCTTCGAGAGAAAAGAGTATCGTTGTGCTACCAATACGTATGCTATCCTGATCGCTGAGCCTTGCTTTTTGAATCTTTTTGCCATTGAGAAAAGTTCCATTCTGGCTTTGCAAATCTTCTATATAAAAAGATGTTTCGATTTTATAAATTCGCGCATGCCTTCGAGAAGATCGTAAATCCTTGAGAGGTAAACTAGTATCAGTAGCACGGCCCATAACTACTTCGTCTTCATCAAAGCTATGTGCGATTCCTTTATTTTCCCCTTCGATTATTGTAACTTTAGCCATAAGAATGATCTCTAACTAATGGTTTTTGATTTTTTGTTTTAGTCAAAATGTTGTTGAACATATTTTAAGAGTGCCTTCTTTAAAAGTAGGCTATAACCGCAAAATGGAGTAGATGCTATTTCCATAGCACTACTCATTTTGCACATGATCACTTTGACTAATACAGGTTTTTGATTTTTTTTAAGATATTCCCTATTGCCTCTTGTATTTTTTGGCTGCCTTTATTTTGTATCTCCTTTGCCTGGTTTAGATACTCTTGTTTTCCATAATAGACCCAAAAAGAAAAAGAGGCAAAAGCCAAAAATAAAAATAGAGCAATCAATAAAGGATAAACATAAGAAGCTTTTTTATTTATAGGTATAGACAAAGGTACAACATCAACCTTCTGATCCGACTTTTGTATGGCCTGTTGGAGCGATAGCTCCGTGCGAAATTGTTGTAATGCCTTAAGTACTTCCCCTGCTGTCTGATAACGATTTTTAGGATTTGCCTCCAGACATTTGAAGACAATGCTATCCATCTTTTCAGGAATTTGCGGATTGAGTTCTTTCATCTGAGGGGGTCGATACAATTCAGGCTTTTGAGCATACTGGATTCTTTTCATGATCAATTCTTTGACATTGCCGCCCTGGAAAGGCCTTTCTCCTGTCATTAGCTCATAGATCATAACCCCAACAGCAAAAACATCTGTATATGTCCCAACATTGCCTGGCCCTGCCTGTTCAGGGGCCATGTAATGAGCACTGCCCAAAATATGGCCGACCTGGGTCATTTGTTCTTCTTCCACTAGAGACTTGGCAATCCCGAAATCCAGGATGACAGGATGCATTTCTTTGGTAATAATCACATTGTGTGGCTTCATATCTCTATGGATGATTGTACGGCTATGAGCCAAAGCCAGAGCATCGCAAAGCTCAACGCATATATCCACCTTGGTATCAAAAGAAAGAACACTGCTTTTGATATAATCTACCATAGGTGTGCCTTCTATATACTGCATAGTATAATAGTGCATCTTGTTATATTCATCAATTTCAAAAATAGGAACAATATTGGGATGCACCAGCGCAGATGCCAGACGGGCCTCTCTGTGAAATCGCTTAACGATAAGAGGTTTTTCTTCCAGCAAATTGGAAAAAAGTATTTTCAAAGCTACAATACGTTGTATCACTTCTTGTTCTGCTTTTACAACGCACCCGCTCGCACCTTCTCCTAGCCGTTTTAAAATTTTATATTTCCCGATCTTAGAAGGTATCTCCATATCATTTCCAACCTATATCAAGTTTTTATACCACCGTTCGCCTATTCTAACGTTTTCTGTGGTTACAGCCTTATTTATAAAATATCTATAAATAACAAAGCCTGCTCCTAGCAAATTTTTTTTTGTGCCAGATGAGCAGTGCTATGATAATAGCATCTGTTCCAGCAGGCGGTATTCAGCCTTATTTTTCTTATAGACTGTAAATATCAGATTCTGTTAGAGCCACTGTTCATAATAATTTTGAGACTCTTCTCAAATCTTGAACTATTATAAAAAAAGCAACAGAAAAAAGCAAGCAAGGAAAAATTTAGATCTAATTAGGATGGAATGGCTAACTTTTTTCTAGCAAATGGGGAGGCAAAATTATACAGAAGCTTTTAAAAAGCTTCTGTATATCTTTATTTTTTGAAAAATCGCAAGGTACAAAACAGGGAAGCCAGCAACAAGAGTACGAATGTCCCTGGTTCAGGGATGAGATAGCGGAATTCACCACCATAAATGTATCCTGCGTTAAGGCCTGTAACGCTGACCGTTTGTAAGAGAACACCCGATTTGCTATATTGTTTGAAAGCGTTGCTACTGTAAACAACAGTCCACAAGGTATTGTCTGTATAATCCAAAGCAATCATCCCGCTATATGTGTTTGTATTGAAAGAACCCAATAAGCTTCCTGATCTGGTATAGTGCTCTACTCTACCTTGGCTCCAGCAAGTAATCCAGAAAGTATCGTCTGTAGGATCGTATGTCACGCCTAAACGGTCCGTACCAGTAAGAGTAAACATGGTTTCAATGCGGTTCCAGTTTTTATCGAATTTTTCCAGTGAATTGCTAAAATAACCCCAAGAATAATAGTAAGTCCCGTCCGTTGCTCCATCATGAAATCCATAGCTTGCTGGATTAACCGTATATTGTGTTCCTGTGTAAGTTCCAGATAGTGTATACTCGGCACCTTTAGATCCAGAATTAGTGTAACCATATGTTTTTACAGTATTATCTACAACAATAGCAAGTTCTGCACTTCCAGATGGTGCCCAGGAACGTACAACGCTACTCCCTTGAATTACCTCTATACCATAACCCTGCCATTTGGTAACGTACAACTCATTGGGAATCCCAACTGCAATAGCTTGAGGAATCAAAGAGAGAATGAGAATGGCTATAAAAAAAACTGTTTTTTCCATGCCATACATCTCCTTAAAAATAACCCAAAATAATAAAAGAATCGAACTATTATAACATAAAGCTTACAGCAAATAATAAAAATTTCTGTTTTTTTTAATAAAGACCTATCTTGAAGTATAGGAAATGAAAAAAGGCTGCATCAAGTAAAACTCACTCGAAAAAGACTTGTAAATCGCAAAGCAAAAACGTATCATAAAAGAGTGTATTTATGTTTATCACCTTTATTTTTTCCCTGTGTATCTTAAAGGAAAAGTAAATATGGTTTCTCAGCAAACGTTCTATACAAAAATCTTTCTTTGTCTTGTCATTCTTATTCTATCTTGTTTTTGTCTTGGTGGATTGGAGTGCCACTATGATGATGACGACGATGACGATCATAATGTTTCAAGACCAGACCGTCCTGATGGACCGACCACTGCTAAAGTAGATGAGTCTGTACAATTTGAAACGGATGGCTCTACCTGTTCTGAGGGTGATTCTGTAGAATATCGTTTTGATTTTGGAGATAGCACTCAATCCGATTGGAGCAAAGACAAAGTAGCAAACCATACGTATGAAGATGAAGGCAGCTTTAAAGTAAGTGCCCAGGCTCGATGTTCAAAGTCCAAGGTAACTTCTTCCTGGTCCGATAGCTTCACCATTGATATTGATGATCGTCTGAATATCCATTCTCTATGGAAAGACAGCCAAAATCGTCTATGGACAGTAGGAAAAAAAGGCTTGTGCCTCCTGTTTGCTCCTGATAGAAAGCAAGAAAAAATTACAGATAGCGATTTATATGGTATTTGGGGAACAGACCAAAAAATTTTCTGTTGTGGAAAAGATGGGACTATTTTATTTAAAAATGGAGAAAAATGGCAAAAAAATCCAGTTCCGACAACTGAAACTCTCTATCGCATATCAGGAAAAGAGGAAATCCTTTTTTCTGTAGGGAATAAGGGAACAATCCTCCATTTTGATGGCGAAAAATGGCTCAGAATGATTTCTCCTACTCAGAATAACCTGTATGGCCTTTGGGTTCATCAATCCAACAGCGTCTTTGCCGTTGGAGCAAAAGGAAGCATACTTTATTTCAACGGTGAAACCTGGCAGAAATGGGAGACAGAGTACAAAGAAGATTTGTATGATGTTTGGGGGAGCGACTATGGAAATGTCTTCGCCGTAGGAAACAAAGGCACTCTTTTGCATTTTGATGGAACTGCATGGAAAAGCATCCCCTGCACTGTATCCCTGAATTGGAAAACGATTTATGCTGTGAATGCAACAGAAATCTATATAGGCGCAAGCAATGGAACTCTTGCTCGTTTGGTAGGAGAAAAATTGCAAAGGCTAGCCCTGGAAGGATGTTCAGGCATAGAAGCTATTGCTCTTGAAGAGGGATACAAAAAAATCTTTATCTTAAATAAAGAAATGCAGTTACAAGAATTTTTACTCCATTAGCACAGAGAGGTGAAATATAATAGCCAGGGGTGCTGCTATATGCTGCCCCTGGTAAATTTTATCTATTTATCGAGAATACTTTACCATGAAAGAATCCCAGATTTTTTTTCTGTCACTTTTATTTTTTATAATGATTTTTTTAGGAATTTTTATATTTTGGTTAAATTATAATCCTGTTTTAAGCATTACAATTGCAGTTCCAGTAGAAGATGCTGCTTCTTCTGAAAAAATCGCTTTTGTTAAAATAGGAGAATACAGCAAAACCTTTGCTCATGCTTCGGATGATTTATCTGGTTCCTGGTCTTGCTTTCGTGGTGAATCGAGAGATAATATAAACAAAGAAAGCATACCTGTCGCCCCCTATTGGAAAGAAGCAGAACCAGAAATACTCTGGACAAAAGATATGGGGGAAGGACACAGTGCTCCTGCTATTTTTCGTGGGAAATTGTATATATTAGACTACGATGAGGTGGAAAAAGCGGATTCACTAAGATGCTTCACTTTAAAACAAGGCCAGGAACTCTGGAGACGATGGTATAAAGTAAATGTGAAGCGAAATCACGGCATGTCTCGTACTATACCTGCTATAAATGAGAAATTTATTGTTACCATAGGGCCCAAATGCCATGTTATGTGTGTAAATCGTGAAAATGGCGACTTTCTATGGGGAATGGATCTGGAAAAAGAATTTGGAACAAAAATTCCTTTATGGTACACAGGCCAATGCCCTATTCTGGATGGAAACACGGTACTGATCGCTCCTTGTGGGGAAAGAGCCTTGATCATAGGTGTGGATTGCGCTACAGGAAAAATTTTATGGGAAACGCCTAATCCTAAAAAATGGGACATGTCCCATTCTTCCATTATGCCTATGGAATGGAAAAACAGAAAGATGTTTCTCTATGCTGCTCTGGGGGGAATTGCAGGCATATCTCCTGAAGGCCAAATCTTATGGGAAAGCGATGCCTGGAATCCCCAGGTTATAGCCCCATCTCCGCTTGTATTGGATGATGGGCGGATTTTCCTGACAGCAGGCTATGGAGCGGGGAGCATGGTTTTACAGCTCACAGAAGAGGAAGGAAAAATCCACGCTAAAAAAATATGGCAGGCCAAACCAGAAGAAGGCCTGGCATCAGAACAGCAGACACCTCTTTTTTATAAGGGGCATATCTTCGGTATTCTTCCCAAAGACGCAGGAGCACTGCGTAACCAGTTTGCCTGCTATCACTCTGGAGATATAAACAAACCTCTTTGGAGCAGCGGAAAAACCAACCGCTTTGGCCTTGGCCCGTACTTTGTAGCAGAAGATAAATTTTTTATCCTCAGTGATGATGGAACCCTGACCATGATTGCAGCATCTGTGGAAGGATATAAA
Organism: uncultured bacterium; assembly: GCA_938003875.1. Classification (GTDB taxonomy): domain Bacteria; phylum Planctomycetota; class Uabimicrobiia; order Uabimicrobiales; family JABWCH01; genus JABWCH01. Next base: position 15,080 of record CALKWO010000401.1, on the reverse strand, counting down.
GAACTAGGGGAAAAAAAAATCTTTCAAGGAAAAGATGCCTGGGGGCCAATGGCCCTGGCCGATGGCTTTCTTTTACTGCGAGACGAAAAAAAACTTTTCTGTCTATCGCTGAGAAAAGATGAGAGGAAGTAAAGATGCTATATATACAAGCAGATTCTGGTTAAAACAACTTTTTCAAAATTCGTTATTCTGTTGACTTTTTTGGGTATTGCAATAGAATAGCAGATACGTCACGGAAAATATAGTTTTTTTAAAGATAAAAATTATGGCATATCCCAATATATTAAAAAATCTTATGGAAGAATTCCAAAAGCTTCCAGGAATTGGAGCAAAGACAGCAGAAAGGCTGATGTTCCATATTTTGAAGGCACCCGAAAAGGATGTATTCGCCCTTGCCAATGCCATTCGGGAAGTGAAAGAAAAAGTAAAAAAATGCAAGTATTGTTTTAATATTACAGAAGAAGACCCTTGCATCATTTGTTCGAATCCAAAGCGGGACCAAACTGTCCTTTGTATTGTAGAACAACCCAAAGACTTACTTGCTATCGAAAAAACAGGGCAATATCAGGGGCTTTACCATGTATTGATGGGGAAACTTGCTCCTCTGGAAAATGAACATCCTGAGCATCTTACCATTGATGCTCTATTGACAAGAATCCAGAAGAGTTTAGAAAGTCCTTCACCATTCCAGGAAGTGATTCTTGCCATGAATCCAAATCTTGAAGGGGATACAACTGCTCTTTATTTGCTCAATTGTCTTAAGGATTATCCTGTGCTGGTTAGCAGGATTGCCAGAGGAATTTCTTCTGGCTCTAGCATCGAATTTGCGAATGAGGCTATACTCAGTGATGCACTGAACGACAGAAAAACGTTACAAAATACAAAAGAAAAATCTTCTGCTCAAGAAAAAAAAATATAGTCAGTTTGCTTTGTCAACCAGCAAATCTTATACTTAATTTAATGAAAAAACTCGTGAACAAGTGCAATAAGGGGAACTTATATGAGTTCAATGCGTCTTGAAATGTCTATGAATCAGAGGCTAACGACAGAATTGCGCATGGCACCGCATATCATTCAATCCATAGAAATTTTAGCCTTGCCTCTTCTGGAGTTGAAAGCTTTTGTACAAAAACAATTAGAAAGCAATCCTGTATTGGAAATCCTGGAAAATGACAAAGAGGGAGAAGTACAGGCTAAGGAAAAAGAGCAGGAAAAAAAAGAAGAGCAGGAGAATCCTGTTGACGAGGAATTCCTGAACGATTTTGAAAACTTGGAGAGGGAAGACTGGAACGATTTTTATACACAAGACCATGTTTCTAAAAGAGTAGATGACGAAAAAGATAAAAAGCTAGAAGCTATGCAAAATAGTGCAGATCGTCCCATATCTCTGCAAGATTATCTATCAGAACAATTTCAATTGATGGAAATAGAAGAAAATCTAAAACCTATTGCCTATCATATTATCTATAATATTGATTCTAATGGCTATCTACGCTATCCCCTCGAAGAAATTATCAAGTCTCTTCACCCAATCCCTTCTATGGAAGATGCCAAAAAAGCCTTGGCTTATATTCAGAAGCTTGATCCTACAGGTATAGGTGCTTCCAATATGCAGGAATGCCTTATTTTACAATTAGACACAGAGGACAAAGAATATTTTTTCAAAAAAGAGTTGATTGAAAAATATTTATATGATATTTGCTATAATAAATACCCTAAAATTGCCAAGGAAACAGGCAGGAGCATGGAAGATATCAACGATGCGGTAGAAGCAATCCGAAGATTAAACCCCAGACCAGGAAGTGAATATTCTAATGAGAAGACTCATACCATTCAGCCCGATGTCGTGGTAGAGTTGGTAGATGGAGAATATAACATCCGTATGGAGGATGACTATTTACCTCAACTGCGTATCAGTCCATACTACATGCGTATGCTGGACTCCCAAAAAGAGACTCCTGCTGCATTGGAAAACGATGCAAAAGCGAAAGATTTCATCAAAAAGAAAATCGAATCGGCTACCTGGGTTATTGACGCAATCAAACAAAGGCAGAATACACTTTATCGTGTCGTCAAGGAAGCCATCAAACATCAAAAAGATTTTTTGGATCATGGTATAACAAACCTTAAGCCTTTGAAGATGCAGGAAGTAGCAGATAATCTGGGGATTCATGTTTCTACGGTAAGCCGTGCTATTGCGGAAAAATACATTCAGACACCTAAAGGAATCTACCCTATCAAATTCTTTTTTACAGGCAGCATTGAAAAAAAGGATGGAGAAAACGAATCCAGGGTTTCCGTAAAGGAAAGAGTACAAGAGCTGATTCTTCAGGAAGACAAACGCAATCCCCTTTCTGACGAACAAATCGTAGACAAGCTAAAAGAAAATGGCCTGGACATTGCCAGGCGTACTGTTACAAAATACAGGAAAGCCCTTGGGATCGCTTCCTCCAGAAGAAGGAAGAGGTACTAAAATGCAGAATATTTTTTTCTTATCTCTTCTATTGTTAATATCCTGCTTCTCTCTCTATGGAGAAAATGGTAACTATTTTGTAGCCATAGATATACCCCAGGAAATAGAGGACACCGTAGACAGTTGTAAAGAAATTCTAGCGAAACAGCTTTTTGGTACCTTTGAGCCTAGGGAAAAATATCATATTACACTCAAGTATCTGGGGGAGCTAAACCAGGAGCAACTTCTTTCTGCTCAGACAATTTTGGAAAACAAACTGAAAAATCAACAAGAATTTTCTATTTGGGTGAAAGAATTAGGCTTTTTTCCTGGGATAAAAAAGGCCAGAGTCGCATGGGTAGGAGCGCATTCCATAGAGCTATATAAGCTGCAAAGCATGATAGAAAATTCTTTGTCCCAGTTTTCTCGTACTGAAAAATTTCAGGCTCATATCACTATCGCCAGGCTTTCTTATCCTCCACCTGTATGGCTTTTGGAAAAATTTCAAAAGAAAATAGAAGAAAAAGCCCTTTCAACACAATTCACAGCAAAAGAAATCCTGCTTTTCAAAAGTATCCAAGGAAAGTATGAAAAAATAGCATCATTTCCTCTTTCAAAACAAGAATAGTTTATAGTTATAATTACCTTTTGATAAAAGGTCATAATTATGGACCTAGATGAAAAATGGCAAAAAACTTTAGATGAAACGAAAATTTTTAAATTCTATCGACATGGTCTTTCTAATACAGAAACTACTTCTCTACCCTATATTTTTCTGGGAGAATCCCTTGTCAATAAAGGAGATACTGTAGTAAGAAAGGGAAAAGTGCTCGTCGATCACCCTTTTCTCATTTTGCCACAAAATGTACCACAATTTTCTGGCTTTGAAATGGACGAAGAATCTGGCATGAATGAAAACACCTTACCCTTTTTTTTTATGGTTAGGGGAATCCGCTTTCCTTCTCTAAAGTATAAACATGAATTTTCCACTATAGATGTGTTGGAAAAATATCCCCAGGATGCGGTCGAATACTATAAGAATGAAATAGAACGAGAGGAAGATTTGGAAACAGGTCTTGTATTGGGGCCAGCAGATTGCTGGCAGTTTTCTATTTTATTTTATGTAGGTATTCTTGTACAAAAATCTGCTCCAGATAGCTTAGAAAAATATCTGGAGGAACTTCGTCGAAGATTTTTATCTGAAGGTCAAGAATGAAAATACTTTTTATTTATCCTAATGCAAATTCTCAGTTGGGTTTCCACTATGGTATAGCCCATATAGCAGGTGTTCTGAAAACAAAAGGACATAGCGTATCTTTATGGCAGCTTTGTGAAGAAATTGCTCCCTTACCAGACAGACAAGAATTTATAACGAAAATTCAAGAAGAAAACCCCGATATTATAGGATTTTCTGTAGTCACAAACCAATGGGTATATACCAAAGCCCTTTGCCAGTGGGCAAGAGAAGCGAGCAAAGCCATACTGGTATGTGGAGGTGTTCATGCTTTGGCCGCTCCAGAAGAAATTCTGCAAACCCACCTTTTTGATTATATTTTTAGGGGAGAAGCCGAATGGGCTTTTCTGGATTTTGTAGAAAAGCTTTCTTTAGGGCAAAGTGTAAAAGATGTAAAAAATCTCGGATTCATAGAGGATGGAAAGGTTCATATCAATCCTGTTGGCCCTCTTCCCGATATCAATGCTCTGCCTCCTAAAGACTACGATATTTTTGATTTCCAGAATATCATCCATGCCAAAAAAGGTTGGGTAGGCCTTATGGCCTCCCGCGGCTGTCCCTTTTCTTGCACGTATTGTTTTAACCACCAGATGGTAAAGGAATACCGCAAGGACTTACATTGTAGTTTCAAAGACCTGAACTATATCCGTCATTTCGACATCCAAAAGATCATCGAAGAAATACAATATCTGTTAGGAAAATATAAAGATATTAGCATGTTCATATTCGATGATGATCTTTTTACATACAGCAAAGAATATGTAAAAGAATTTTGCAAAGAATACAAGAAAGTTTGCAATATTCCTTTTGTTGTCAATGCCCACTTTCGTTTTTTCGATCAGGAAAGGGCCATGGATTTAGCCCAGGCAAATTGCAAGATTGTAAAATTTGGAGTGGAGAGTGGCAGTGAAAGAATCCGCAGCCAGATATTGAACAGGCATATGTCCAACCAAAGCATCATGGATGCTATACGCATTACCAATGAAGCTGGATTGCATAGCTCTATTTTCCTTATCATTGGGTTTCCTCATGAAACCAGAGACGATGTCATGCAGACCATTCGCCTGATGGGAAAATCCAGACCTGGACGCTTTCGCTGGACATACTTCTATCCTTATCCTGGAACCAAATCCTATGAGATCACCATGAAAAGTGGATTTCTGGATGAAAAGAAAAAAGAAGAACTCACCAATTTTACCGAAACATCCTGCCTGACCTTTGGAAGAGAACACGATCTTTTCCTGAAAAAAGTCGGCAAGCTTATGCCCTGGTTTGTGAATGCCTGTTCTGATTTACCAGTAGCATCGTTCTATGCCCAAAAAATAGACGAAATATTGGCTATGGATGAAAAAGCATGGTTGAAATTTGAGCCAGAGGCTAGAAAACAGGATAAAGTTTATTCTGAATCCTTTGTAAAACAAGGGCTTAGCCACTATGCAATCAAATATAATCCTTTTATGGGCGTGATTTCAGATTATTTTACAACAGAATAATAATCAATAGTAAATAGTGCCTGCTTTAAAAGTATGCTAGAACCGCAAAATGGAGTAGATGCTATTGCCATAGCACTACTCATTTTGCACAGGATCATTTTGACCAATACAGATTTTTGCCAATCAAGTCAGAAACTTACGAAGGATATTTATCATGGAAATATGGGAAGAAAAAGTTGTCCGCTTCTGTATTACCAAAAACTATTTAAGCCCACAGCACTGGGATTATCTGAAAGAAAAGAAAAAAGAAATCCAGGATCAGGGTGAAAAAAAAAATCTTTTGGAAATCTTCATGGAAGAATTCCACTGGTCTTTAGATCATGTGCAAAGCCTTTATAATAAAGCCATGGAAGCAGAAGATGATTCTCTTGTGGATATCAATAATATAGAAACAGAAGAAGAAAATGCCTTTACTCTGGTGGATTTCTCCCTGAAAAAGGGGCCAGCTAAAATCATCACAGAAGAAGAAATGTTTAGGAAAAATAGCTTGCCTTCGGATATCCTAAGAAAAGCATCGAACCTGGTATCTTCCGAAGCCATAGCAAATCAATTTGCCAGGGCCTTTAGCCCCCAGGAAAATATTGCATCCTCTGAACTTCAGGGAATTTTTTCTAAAGCATCGCCTTTGCTTTCAGGGGATAAAATGGCGAACCAGTTTTCTCAAGCTCTGAGTTCAGAGAATCGCAAGCTTCCCCAGGAAAACATACCTGCCCCAATATCCAATCCCTATGATGCTATAAAAGAAGAACCTGAAGCAACCAAAGAAAAGATGGAAGCAACAAAAGAATTGGAAGAATTGGATTCTGCCAAGCAAGAATCCGCACCTTTGCCTTCTGTGGAAAGCAAAGTAAAACCTTCCGTTCCTTCTCTGCCCCCCAGACCCAGACCATCTAAACCCAAGCCGTCGTTACCCCCTAAGCCCAGGCCATTGCCTGAAACACAGGGAGTGGACGAAAGCTTTGCAACTGCCAAAGTGCTTATTTCCAATAAAACCAAAGAAAAAAAGAAAAAGCCTAAAAAATTCCGTAAAATTTTGTCTTTGAGTCTGGTTTTGCTTTTGGTTGGTATTACAGTCTTTCTATCCTACAGGGTATATTCTAAAGGATTGTGGAAAATATTATGGAAAGAAAAGCAAGAACAAGCACCAGAAAAGCCTATACAAGGATTTACCTTTCTCAGAAGCTTTGTCTATAACACTCCAGTAAAGTCCTATACTCTCAAAGAGTATCGCCACGATATGACAGGAATGGAATTTGTCCTTTTACCAGAAGGAACTTTCTGGATGGGCAATGATAAAGGGGATAGCACAGAAAAGCCCCTCCATCAGGTTACTCTATCAGCTTTTTTGATTTCTAAATACGAAGTCACCCAGACCGTATGGGAAAAAATCATGAAGAATAACGATTCCTTCCATAAAAATCCCCAAAATCCCGTAGAATGTATAACCTGGGAGGACTGCCAAAAATTTTGCAGAAGAACAGGGCTAAAACTGCCTAGCGAATCCCGATGGGAATATGCCTGTAGAGCCATGACAAGATCCCTGTATTATTGGGGAGATTCTATAGATGGAAGTTATGTCTGGTATCAGGCAAATGCCAAACAAAGCTCACATCCTGTAGGAAGCAAAAAGCCCAATGGATTTGGACTATATGACATGTCAGGAAATCTATGGGAATGGTGCCAGGATGGCTGGAGCGATAACTATTTAGGATCGCCAAAAGATGGATCTGCGCGAATTCCCGATGACCCTAAAAGAGTCATACGAGGAGGTTGCTTTAGCTACGATGCTAAATTCTGTAGCTCCTCTTCTCGATCCTGGCTGCCTTGTGAAATGCAATATAAGGATGTTGGATTTCGTGTATGTGCCGAAATAGAATAACTTCTTCATAAGCAATAGATTGTAGCCGCAGGGATTGCGCTAACGGAAGCCTTTTTCGCATACAGGTCTTTTTCGGCGCAACCCTGCTGCTACATCTATGGACTCTGTGGCTATTGTGTACGGGAAAAAAGCCAGGTAAAAAAGGCCAGGGAAACCAAAAAGAAAAATAGGCTAAGAGTAAGGTAATAGTAACGCTTTTCCCAGAACAAGGAGCGGATTTGTTTCTTTTTCAGCAATTCTGCTTTGCTTTTTTCTAATGGTAAAGCGGAGATTCTTTTCGTTGAACTTTGGCTTGTTCCATTTGGGTCTTTTCCTTTCTGCAGGATGATTTCCAAATCCTGTAAAAGTTCCTGGGGGTTTTGGTATCTGTCTTGTGGCTTTTTTGCTGTCATCTTTTTGAGAAGTTGGATAGTAGAGGCAGAGATAGCAGGATTTTTCTTCTCAATGTCAGGCAATGCCTCATAAAGATGCAGTTGTGCTATCTGGATGGGATTAGGAGCATCAAAAGGGACTTCACCTATCAGCATCTGGTACAATGTAATGCCTAAAGAATAAATATCACTACGAATATCCAGGGCTTTGCTGGCACTTGCCTGTTCAGGGGAAGCATAGCAGGCTGTGCCCAAAGTAATACCTTCTTTTGTTTTATAGCAATCCTGAGAAAGGTCCTTAGCCAATCCCAGATCACAAAGTTTGACTTTTCCTTCCAGAGAAATCAAGATATTTTCGGGTTTAATGTCTCTGTGGACAATCTTGAATTTATACGCATGAGCTAATGCCTTTGTCACCTGCATGCTAATATTCAATGCTGTCCTTTCCTCTATTCGCCCTCTGTTGTAAAGGATTTCAGCAAGAGATTTTCCTTCGATGAATTCCATAGCAAAATAATAAAGCCCTTTTTCTTCTCCAAAATTATATGCTTCCACAATATTTTCATGCTTTTTCAACTTTGCAGCATTTCGGGCTTCTCGTAAGAAACGGCTGATGAATTCAGGGTCTTGGGATAGTTCCTGATCCAATACTTTTAGCGCAACAGCAGTGCCATTAGTAGCATTTCTTGCCTTATAGACCGCGCCCATCGCACCTTCTCCCAGCTTTGAAAGAATTTCATAGCAGGCAATTTTTTGTTTTCCTATTCCTTCTTCAATGAGATTTTTTTCTTCTTCCTCTTTCATTTCCAACAAGACTTCTTTTATCTTTTTGGATGTCATATATCCTTTAGAAATAAGGAGATGAGATAAGGCATTTTCTTTTTCTGGATTGCTACGAAAAATTTCAATGCATTCTAAAACCTGCTCCCCAGTGACCAGACCTTTTTGGACAACCTTACGTGCTAATTTCCATTCTTGTTTTGAAAGCGTAGTATATGTCACTTTTTCACCCATAAAATTTGTCCCTGAGGTTACAAACCTCAGGCTTTATTACCTTGCTGCCTTTGCAGCTAAAATTATAACAACCGACTGCCTACTTCCATTTATTTAAAATTCTGTTTTAGTCAAAATGTTGTTGAACATATTTCAAGAGAAGATATAAATAGTGCCTTCTTTAAAAGTATGCTAGAACAGCAAAATGGAGTAGATGCTATTGCCATAGCACTACTCATTTTGCCAGGATCATTTTGCACCATACCATTTATTTAAAATTTCCTGGGCTTTTTTAAATCCAGGTTTTATGCGTAAGGATTCTTCTGCATGAAATATGGCTTTTTCTTTATTTTGTAGTGCAGTATATACCTCTGCTATCTCCGCATGGATAGAATGTTTGTTTTCTTTTGGTTTCAGTGCCAGAAGAATGCCATAATGCTTAAGGGATTTTTCCCAGGTTTTAAATTCTTTATGGCACTTTGCTAAAAGATGCTGTAGATCGTTATCTAAAGGATATATATCCTGGGCTTCTTTCAAAAGCTTTAAGCTATCCTGGTATTTTTTCATCCCAAAATATTCTTTAGCAAGCTCCATCCTTATAGGAAAATCGGTTCCCTCTCGTTTCAGATACTCTTGTATTTCCAAAAATGCCTTTTCTTTGTCCCCTTTTTCTTTATAAATTTTTCCAAGGCCGAGATAGGGATTGTTCTGGCCTGTATATCCAGGGTAGCTTTGTTTTGCCCTCTCATACAATTCTATCGCCTTGGGAATATTTTTGTCTTTATGATAGAGGAGAGCCAGCATCAAGGCTGTATCGAAATTTTTGGAGCCTAAAGATATTGCCTTTTCCAAAAATTCCTTTGCTTTTTCCGCATTCTGCTTAGCAAAGCTTATCTGGCCTAGTATATCATAGGATATGCTGGAATTAGGGTCGAGTTGCAGTATTCTGCTAATATGATCTTGAGCGTCAACAAATTGCTTTCTTTGAAAATAAGCAAGCGCGATACTGGTGTATTGTTCCAGGCTAAGCTCTTGCGTTTCTTCCCATACCTCGATCAAAGCATCTAGCTCCTTGTCACTGATACTGCGAAAAACATCCATCTGTGAAAAGATATTTTTTTCCAGCCATTGGACAAATTTTTTATCGAAGTCTTCCAGACTAAGCCCCAGGGCGATTTGAAACACTTCCTTATCTTTTTTCCCTTGCTTATAGAGAAGAAGCATCTGGCGTATTTTGTCAAATCCAAATTCTTGCTGGATCAGGTCGCAGATCAATCCTGCCTGATAGTAGCAAATCGCGATTTCCATAGGATATTCAGGCCGAGTAAAGCCAGCATTCAGCTTTGACATATCACGCATTTGCCCCATCGTATAGATGGAATAGAGCTGCAAATCCAGATTGCGGCTGCAAGAAGGGTTCCTCTGCTTTTCCGCAAATTCTGAAAGGCCTTCTGTAAACCATCTGGGAACCTGGTATTCGCTCATCTGCAAGGTAATCACATGGGCGAATTCATGCCAGGAAACAGAAGCCCAATTGAAAAAACCCAGTTTTTTGGATTTTGGAGATACAATCGTTATCAGCTTACCAAAACAGGCTCCACTTGCCCCCAAGGAATCCAGCCCAATGGTTCTTACAGAAAAATCGTCATGAGTAGGAAACATCTCAAAAATGACAGGAACTTTGGGAATAAAATGGTATTTCTGACTCAAAGTCACAAAGGCATCTTCCATAAGCTCAGAAAGCAGGTCTTTCATAATATCGTATTCTTCTATATGAAGTCGTAGAAGAAAATTTTTCGTGTTAAATGTTTTGAATTCTTTGTATTTTTTTAACAATATCAGCGTATTGTGGCTTTGTGTATGGAAGTTGTATTCTTCTTGCAATTTTTTAAAGGCTTTTTCTGCTTCTTCGATTTCTCCTACTCTCATTAAGTTCATGCCCAGATCAATATAAGCATGCCATAGAAATGGATCTATCTCAATCGCTTTCTTCACAAGAAAAACGCTTTCAGAAAATTGGCGTTTATGTCCTATCATAGAAGCGACTGTATGATAAAAATCTCCATAGAGAGGATTTATGGCAAAGACTTTTTTCTCTTCTGCTTCATAAGCCTGCATACGCCCTTCCATGTAGTACAGCGATGCCAAAAGCGATCTTGTTGTAAGGCTATTGGGATTGGCTTTTAGGGCAGCCTCAATATATTCCATTGTTTTTGCATATTCTTCATCGGCCAGGGAAAGGGCTGCTGCCATGTCTAAAGCTTCCACTAGCCTGGGATGCAATTTCAAAATATGCTGGACAGTGGACATGGCTTTGGGTCGAAGTTCATAATTTTGCAATTGGTAAAGTGCCTGGCAGTAAAGCATCATAGGATGATTGGGGTTAATCTTGAGAGCTTCTTCTATTATGTCTTTAGAATCTTTCGTATTGAAGGCATCCAGAAAGATTTCTGCCATGAGCTGATAAGCGATAAACAAGTGTTTATCTTTTTTGATAGCTTCGGGAAGGATATCCTGGACAATGCTTTTGAGTGTATCGCTTCTTTCTGTCTCATCGCTCTTCATGGTATATATGTGGCAGGCTTTTGCAATATAGTATAGCTCCTGTGCTGTATAGCTTTTATCAGGATCATAGGCATCGAAAACCTGGCTGAAATACTGTATGTATTTAGGTTTATCTCCTATGCTATAATAATACAATCCCAGAAGGACTTGAGATCGGACGCTCTGGGGCTTCATGCTATATGCTTCCAAAAGGCTTATTTTAGCTTTAGAATGCTGCCCAATAGCAAGAAACAGCTCTCCGCTAAGCATTTTTCCTTCCCAGGAAATCAGCTCTATCCCTTCCATTTTATTGCTTAGAGCAAGGGCCTGTTCATATTTTCCTGTAAGGAAATATGCCTGCCATAATGAGTCAAAAGCCTTGGTATAATTTTTTTCAACAAGAGGCGCAAGGTATTTCTGGGACATTTCATAGTCGCCTGTGTTCAGGAACAAAATGCCCTTGTCCAATATCCCCTCATCACTCTGTGCGTTGAGAAAAATTGCCAGAATAAAAAAAAATAGATATATTGTTTTTTTCATAAGTATATTTCCTATAATCAAGATGCGCTGTTTTATTTTATATCAAAATGCTTCATGATTTTATGAAGCATATTTTCTATTTGCTGGTATTTTTTATTTATATCATCCAGATTTGTCAGAAATTCCTGCATAACATCTATCCATCTATCATCTTCTGTTACACTATAATTGCTGCCCATCACGGATAATTTTCGTATCTTTGTCTTTTCTGCGATATTTTTAAAAAAATCCTCTGTCTTTTCGATCTGGTTAAGGACAGTAGCATTGTTTTTCTCTAACAAACGGATACGCTTTGTTTCATAAAGTGCCTTAGCCGATAATTCTTTAAGTGATTCGTCTAATTTTATTTGTTTGAATTTAGAAGTTTTTTTTGCATTTTGCAAAACATTTAATTTTTGTGTCTCTTCTAAATATTTTAATGCTTCTTCTTTGCTTTCTTTCCTCGGAATTATATCCTCGATGAGATTGTTGGTAAAAAAATTTTGCTCCAGGGTTTTATTGAGACCAAAGAAAATAACCTCATTTCCTGTTTCTATCAAATAATGAACATATTCGATTAAAACGCCTAAAGCGGAATTGGAACAGATATTGACCTTATGCATATCGAAAAGCGTATGCTTTGGAATTTTTTCTTTTAGTTCCAATAAAATCTCTTCCAGATCAAAGGCAACTGTAGGGTTTAAATCGCTATGAATTCTGACGAGATAATAGACAGAATCCTCTTCAATAGAGCCAATCATATTATATTTCCTTGTGGCGTTTAAAGATGCAAAGCCTTATCAATAGCTGCCCAACCTGCTTCTAAGAATATTTCTGAGGTTGTAGGATGAGCATGTACCACTTTCGCTACATCATAGATAGTTCCTTCCATCTGCATAATCGCAACCGCTTCTGCAATCATGTCCGTAGCATGAGGAGCGATGATTTGAACGCCTAGTACTTCCCCATATTTTTTTTCTGAAAATAGGCGTAAAACACCTTCTGTGCTACCTTCAATCATAGCTTTTGCATTGGCAGACAAAGGGAATTCGCTGATTTTATATTCTATTCTTGCTTTTTTCAGTTGAGGTTCTGTTAAACCTGCCTGTGCCATTTCAGGTTCAGAATAGATATTGACAGGACAGCAAGAATAGTCCAGAGGAGTATCAATACCTTTAATATAGTTTACAGCATGTATCCCTTGAGCAGAGGCTATATGAGCCAGAGGTCGTATGCCATTCATATCTCCTATGGCAAAAATAGAAGAATAGTTGCTCTGAAGATGCTCATTGACTTTAACAAAACCATTTTCCATCTCTAAGGAAATGGAAGAGGGTGGGAGAATGGCTTCTCTTTCTTCGCTGTTAAGTATTTTCTGGCATGGAATTTTATTCTCTCCTGCCAGGATGCCTTCTTTATTATACCCTGTAATAGAGTTTTGCAAAAAAATACCAACCCCCATACTTCGGAGTTTTTTCTCAGCAAAAGAAGAAAGATAAGGATCCAGCATAGGAATAAGGCTATCTTCTTTGGAGATCAGACTTGTCTGCTTGCCGATCATAGTAAAAAACTGGCATAGCTCTATGACTGTTGAGCCATTTCCCATAATGACAATAGAATCGGGCAAAGTTTCAAGCTGGAAAAGGTCTTCTATTTCCAGGCACATTTCTTTTGGTACAGGCAGTTCCTGCCGTTTAGGGCGTGATCCTGTTGCCAGGAAAATATAGGGAGCAGAAATCATCCGCCTTTCTACAACAAGGGATGTAGGAGATACAATCTCTGCTGTACCCTGGATAGTTGTGACACCATTTTTCTCCAATAGCATGGAAATGCCTTTACTCAAACGGTCTACAATGCGCCTGGTTCTTAAAAGACATTTTTGCCAGTTGAAAAAAATAGTTTTAGGGAATATACCATCAATACCAAAATCTTCTGCTTTCTTTATTTTTTTATAAAGTCTGGCACTCTCTAAAAGAGATTTCGTAGGAATACATCCCCAGTTCAGGCACATTCCTCCTAAAGCCCCCTTCTCTACAATCGCTGTTTTTAAACCCAACTGGCCTGCTCTGATGGCTGCAACATATCCTGCTGGCCCTGCACCCACAATCAAAAGATCATAATCCATTTTTATAACTCCTTAACCCAAAAGCAAAGAAATAGGGTCGGAAAGACCATCCATGATTTCCTGTAAAAAGCGGCTTGCCTCGCCTCCATCTACAGCCCTATGGTCTACAGACATGGAAAGAGGCAATATATTCCCTTTACACATCTGGCCTTCTTTAATGACAGGCTTTTGATGAATGCGTCCGATACCTAGAATGGCAACCTCAGGATAGTTTATGATAGGAACAGCATACAATCCTGCTATAGCCCCATAGTTCGTGATAGAAAAAGTACTGTCTTTCATATCCTCCAGGGTCAATTTGCGGCTGCGTGCCTTTTCGCTCATTTCTCCTATAGCTTGAGCCAGGTCAAAAATGCTCAAGCGATCTGCATTGCGAATAACAGGAACAACAAGGCCATCAGGGGCATCCACTGCAATGCCGATGTTGTAATACAATTTATAAAGGATTTGCCCTTTTTCCATGTCGAAACTGCTATTGAGTGCTTTATATTTCATGAGGGCATTCACAACAGACTTAATAATAAAGGGAAGGTATGTAAGTTTAACTCCTTTTTTCTCGAAGCGTTCTTTGTGTTCTTCTCTTATGGAGATAAGCTTAGATATTTCTACTTCTTCAAAAATACTCATGTGCGGAGCTGTCTGCTTGGAAAGTACCATCCTGCGGGCAATCGCTTTGCGAATCTGGGTAATATCTACGATTTCCACGCTGTCTTTAATTTCTGCCTGAGCTACCACCCTATTCAATGCAGAGGGCTTTTCTTTTCTAGCAAAATGCTCTTCAATGTCTTTTTTGGTAACCCTATTTTGAGGCCCTGTTCCTTTCACTTGTTGAATGTCCACTCCCAATTCTTTTGCCATAGCACGAGCAACTGGAGTAGCAAGGATTTTTTTGGGCTGGAGATGTCTATCTCCATTTTCTTTTTCTCTTCCTTCATTGCTGGCAGGCAAATACGCTCCATCGCCTGCAACTTCCAGAGAACCAACAACTCCAAACCCTTTCTCTTCTAAGGATTCTTGTTTAGGAGGAGCAGGCCTTTCTTTAGCGATTTTTTGGGCTTCCTCAGGAGAAACGCCTTCGATTTCCAATTCTACAAGTGGGTCTTCTACATACACAATGTCTCCTACCTTGCCAAAACAAACAGCAACGGTTCCTTCTCTAGGAGAGGGAATATCTGCTACCACCTTGTCTGTCTCCATTTTGACAAGATGTTCTCCTGATTGTACTTTTTGCCCTTTTTTTACATACCATTCTAATATTTTCCCTTCAGAGATTCCTTCTCCTATATCAGGGAATTTGAAAATAAAACGCATTCTTTACTCCTAGATCGATAGGTAAATTGTTTGAAATTCACTTTAATCTATTCTAACGTTTTCTGTGGTCACAATCTTATTTATAAAAGCCTATAGATAACAACGCCTACTCTTAGCAAATTTTTCCTGTGCCAGATGAGCAGTGCTATGATAATAGCA